>CAYYNL010000001.1:0-28266 GCA_964472925.1 uncultured Fibrobacter sp.
TGGAAAGACTAAAGAAATATTTCAAAAATACCATCAGAAAAATTACTCGCAGATATCAGTTGCAGTAAATGGCTTATTCATGGAAATATCAAAAAAGTTTAGCGCTGTTAAAAATTTATCCGATTATCTTTCTGAATTAAAGGAGGAAATACTCAAAAACATTGGTAAATATGGCTATAGTGATTCACCTGATAAATTTAGTTTTTTGGGGGCTCCTGAGAAATACGAAATAAATTTGCTGGTTGATAACAGCGAAACAAATGGTGCACCTGTAATAGTAGAGCGTAATCCATCATACAGCAATCTTTTTGGGTATATCCAATACAGAGTTGAAAATTCTTTTGTAGTTGCTGATCATCTCTGTTTGGAGGCTGGTTCTGTTCACAGGGCCAGAGGAGGATATCTGATAATGGAAGTAGAAGAAATTCTGGGAGATTTACATGCCTGGAATGCTTTAAAAAAACTGTTACGTCATGGACATACAAATATAGAATATAATCCTGAAAGAGCATCCATGTTCCCAGGAGTTTTTTTAAAGCCAGAACCACTGTCCATCGATTTAAAAGTAATTTTAACCGGAGATCCTTTATTCTATCAGACCCTTTACAACAACGACGATGAGTTCGTGAGAATATTTAAGGTAAAGGCAGATTTCGCTGAACAGTTGAGTAAAACCGATGAAAATATAAATGGACTGATTTCTTTTATAGCAAGAATATGTAATGAGGAAAATCTCAGACATTGTGATAGAACGGCTGTTGCCCGCGTTATCGATTACAGTTCCCGACTTGCAGAACACAAACAGCGTCTTAGTGCTCAGTTCGAAAAAATTGCAGATCTTCTAAGAGAAGCCAATTTTCATGCCTGTCAAAATGGATGTCCTTATATTACCGGAGAACATATAGTATTGGCTTGTGAAGCATTGAGGTATAGATGCAACACGATGGAAGAAAAAATATATGGACTCATAGAGGACAGTACTCTTCATCTGGATACAACAGGGTGGGAAATAGGGCAGGTAAACGGTGTTTCTATAATAAATAATGGTGATTATGTATTTGGAGTGCCTTCAAGGATTACTGCCAGAACTTTTATTGGCACAGGAAACATTATCAATATTGAGAGGGAAGCCGAGATGAGTGGAAAGATCCACGCAAAGGGAGTTCTGATTCTCAGCGGATATCTGGGACAGACTTATGCACAGGACAAACCTCTTGCTTTATCAGCCAGTATCTGCTTTGAACAGCATTACGAAGAAATCGATGGCGATAGTGCTTCCAGTGCTGAACTGTATTGCCTTATGTCCAGTCTTTCAGGCTTACCGCTTCGTCAGGATATTGCGGTTACCGGCTCAGTTGACCAGAGAGGTATGATTCAATCGGTAGGAGGAATCAATACAAAAATCGAAGGATTTTTCAAGGCATGTCAATTAAAGGGGCTAAGCGGTACACAGGGAATTATTATTCCAAAGGATAATATTAAAAATCTTATGCTTTGCGATGAAATCGTGGAAGCTGTCAGAAAGAACATGTTTCACATATATGCAGTTTCCACGATAGAACAGGGTCTGCAGATACTTACAGGTAAAGATCCAGGAAAAATCACCATAGATGGCTCTTTTCAACCTGATACTATCCATTTTCTGGTCAATCAGAAATTGCGTGATTATGCTTCTGTAGTAGACAGTTACGAGAGGGAGAAAGAACAGTATCTATAGGTGCTGGTGCTTGAGAAATCCCCAGCTGGAAAGGACCCTCTCAGAAGGGGATTCCTTTGTAATGCTTGTAAATTAATAAAAAACTACTGCAGTATGACTATTAACAGAATATCTTTATTCAGAAATGAGAGATTTGAATTCTTTATCCATCTTCAGCTTATATGGCAATTTGCAGTAATTTCATGGACTTTGGCTACCGGAATTTTTCCCTATTATTATAAATATCTTCCCCAGTTAGTTTACTGGTGGATGGGGGTGGCTGCAACTCTGGCGTTAATAACCAGCGTATTATTGCGTGATACAATCCGTCTCTTGATTTTAAACTGGTTTGGAACTCCAGCAACAAATTTAACTTTGTTTCTTTTTGGTGGAGTTACTGAGCCTTTAAACAATACAGGTCAGCAAAAAGGAGAATTTTTTACTAACCTGATTGGCCCAGTTATTTATTTTGGTATTGCTTTATTTGTACATTGTGTAATGATTATATGTCAGACTCAAAAGCTGCCTCTAGAAATCATCGGAATCATTGAATTTATCAGAATGATTAATGTAGCACTTGGCGTGTTAAATATTTTTCCACTGCTTGTAATGGATGGAGGGAAGATTGTACTGTTTTTTCTCAGTCGCTTTTTTGTAAGTTATAAGAGGGCTATTGCGTTTTTGGCCGAAACAAATTCTGTAGTTTCTTTATTGATTATGGCCGCAGGTGTATTTGTAAGCATAAAAGGATATTTTCAGGGAGGACTATGGTGGATCTTATTTGGAATGTACCTGAGGGAAGGAACTTTGCTTTTTCTTAGAAAGCACCTGATACGGGAAATATTGAAAAGTGAAACTGCAGAGAGAGTAATGAGAAGAGATCCTGTAACTGTGTGCTCTGGTCTTTCCATTAAAGATTTCGTAAAGAATTATTTGTATAATTTCCATTATAAAATATTTCCGGTTTTGAGTTACGATCTTAAAATGCAAGGGGTATTGTTATCCAGAAAGGTATTCGACCTGCCCTGTCAGCAGTGGGAAAAGCATACAGTAAATGAAATTGCTATATCACAGTTAACAGAACTGACCGTAGATATGAAGGAAAACATATTATCGGTTCTTACCCATATGCAGAGAACTGGTCAGAGTAGATTAGTGGTGATTGATGAAAAGAAACAACCAAAGGGGACAATAGTACTCAAGGATATTTTAAAGTATCTTTCGGAAAAAATGAATCTTTAAAACCTCTTCCATATAGATGAGTTTAAGAAATTCAGAGGTCCAGGTGTTGTTAACACCGGGCCGATAAACAAATGACACAGAAGCGAGTATGAGACCATTTAAAGTGTGGCCTGGAAAGGCATATCCCTTGGGCGCTACCTGGGATGGGGCAGGAGTAAATTTTGCATTGTTTTCTGAAAATGCCACCGGGGTTACTCTGTGTTTGTTTGATGATACCAATGATGAAAAGGAGATCGCATCGATTGATATTAAAGAACAGACCGATCAGGTCTGGAGTGTATATCTGCCTCAGGCCAGACCTGGGATTCGATATGGTTATAGGGTAAAAGGACCATACGAACCTTTACAGGGACACAGGTTTAATCCTTCAAAACTGCTTTTAGATCCTTATGCCAAGGCCATTGATGGAACCATAAAATGGAATGATGCTCTCTTTGGTTATGTGATTGGTGCAAAAGAGGCTGATTTGACAAAAGATGATCGTGACAGTGCCCCGTTTCTTCCAAAATCAGTTGTGATAGATCCTGCTTTCAGTTGGGGTGATGACAGCAGACCTCAGATTCCATGGCACAAAACGGTAATATACGAACTGCATGTAAAAGGATTTACTGCGCTGCATCCGGATGTCCCAAAAGAGTTGCGGGCTACTTATGCCGGACTTACAAGCCCATCGGTTATCGAGTATTTCCATTCATTGGGAATTACTGCTATCGAACTGATGCCGGTACATCAATTTATTGACGATCGCACGTTGATTGAGAAAAATTTAAGAAATTACTGGGGCTATAATTCAATAGGCTTTTTTGCCCCAGATGCCCGGTATTCAGGCTCCGGTTCTTTAGGACAACAGGTAAATGAGTTTAAAACAATGGTAAAGACGCTTCACAGGGAGGGGATAGAGGTAATTTTGGATGTGGTTTATAATCACACTGCAGAAGGAAACCATTTGGGGCCTACTCTTTGTTTCAGAGGAATCGATAATTCCAGCTATTACAATATGAGCCACGAAAAAAGATATTATATGGATTACACTGGTTGCGGTAATACTCTGAATGTGACCCATCAGTATGTATTGCAGTTGATAATGGACAGTCTTAGATATTGGGTTACAGAAATGCATGTTGATGGATTTCGGTTCGATCTTGCCGCAACCCTGGCGCGGGAGCTTCACGATGTTAACAGGTTGGGTACTTTCTTTGCGGTAATTCATCAGGACCCGATTATATCCCAGGTAAAACTGATTGCTGAACCATGGGATCTGGGGCCGGGAGGTTATCTGGTAGGTAATTTTCCGATTCTATGGGCTGAATGGAATGGTAAATTCAGGGATACGGTGAGAAGGTTCTGGAAGAGCGATCCAGGGCAGGCTGGTGATCTTGCATATCGGCTTACAGGCAGCTCTGATCTTTACGAAAGCAGTGGAAGGCGGCCTTATGCAAGCATAAATTTTGTAACCGCTCACGATGGGTTTACTTTAAACGATCTGGTAAGTTATAACCAGAAACATAATGAAGCCAATAAAGAGAACAATCGGGATGGATCTAATGATAATTTGTCCTGGAATTGCGGAGTAGAGGGATCTACTAACGATGAAAACATCTTGAGATTGCGAGAAAGACAAAAAAGAAATTTTCTGTCAACACTTTTTCTTTCTCAGGGTGTACCAATGATTACAGCTGGTGATGAGTTTGGAAGAACTCAGGGTGGAAATAACAATGCATACTGTCAGGATAATGAGATCTCCTGGATAAATTGGGACATGGCTGAAAAAAACAATGAGCTGCTTCAGTTCACCAGGTTTTTGCTCAGATTCTTTCATGAGCATCCCATTCTTCAGAGAAGACGATTTTTTAACGGAAGAGACACCAGACAAACAGGAATAAAAGACCTGACTTGGTTTCATCCTGATGGCCGCGAGATGACCGAGGCTGACTGGAATAACTCTCAGATTCGCTTTTTGGGATTAAGGCTGGCAGGCGATGCTATAGAGGAGCTGGATGAACATGGAGAACCTATTACTGATGATACCGTTCTTGTTCTGCTTAATGGCCACTATGAACCTATCAATTTTGTTCTGCCGGAATGTCCTTCCTTTGAGCGTTGGAGGCTTATTCTTGATACCAGAGAATCTAAAATTCCTCAAATTCCAATACTTTTCGAAGCAAAATCAGTTTTCAAAATGGAAAATCGATCTATTGCCCTATTTATTCTTCCACGTAGCGCTGACAAAACTGAACTGCAGATTAAAGTTATGGAAAGTACACTGCAGAAAATCCGAAAATTCTTTTTCCATTCCAAAAAAAATGAAACGGGTTTCTGATGAGAATCAGAAATGCAACTATAGCTGAAATGTTTAATACTGTGGCAGATTTGCTTGAAATAAAAGGGGAGAATCCTTTTAGAATCCGGGCATATCGTACCGCTGCACACACTATTTACAGTCTCTCTAGCGATGTCTCTGAGCTTTTGGAAAATGGTGTGGACCTATCAAAACTTCCGGGAATAGGTAAAGACTTGGCTTCTAAAATTGAACAGATAATTATTAGCGGGCAACTGGAAGTTCTTGAAGAGCTAAAAGATGAAGTGCCTTTTGAGCTTATTTCTCTCATGCGAATTGCTGGTCTGGGTGGGAAAAGAATAAAGTCAATTAATAGCAGATTGGGTATACAAAATGTAGAGCAGCTTGAAGAGGCAGCCCTGGAACATAAAATATGCAAGCTTCCCGGGTTCGGAGAAAAAATTGAAAGAAGCATTCTGGATGGAATAAAGCAACTAAAAGAAACCGGCACCAGAATGAAACTTTATGATGCTGAGGAAATAGTAAACCGGGTATGTAATTTTCTTCAAGCCGAAAAGGCCATAGATAAATTAACAGTAGCAGGTTCATTTCGCAGGAAAAGGGAAACGGTCCGTGATATAGATATCCTGATAACTACCGATGTTCCTCTGAAAATTATCTCACGGTTTCTTGAGTTTCCCGAAATTGAAAAAGTTCTTGCAAGAGGGGAAACACGGTGTACTGTTATCTTGCAATCAGGAATGCAGGTAGATATCAGGGTAGTGGCAAAAGAGAGTTATGGCGCTGCTCTTCATTACTTCACCGGTTCAAAGGCTCATAATATCGGTATTCGAAAGATGGGAGTCCGAATTGGGTTGAAAATAAATGAATATGGTATCTGGAAAGAAGGATCACGAATTTCAGGAGAGAGGGAAGAAGATGTGTTCAGAGTGGTTGGACTTCCCTTTATAGAGCCTGAGCTTAGAGAGGACAGGGGGGAGCTGGAAGCAGCAAAAATTGGCAGGCTTCCTCATCTTGTAGAGCTCCGTCAGATCCGTGGAGATCTTCACACACACACTTCACGCACTGATGGTCATGCTACTATCGAAGAGATGGTTAATGCTGCTAAAGCTTTGGGTTACGAATATATTGCCATTACTGATCATTCTCAGCGCTTGGCAATGACTCACGGGCTCGATGAGCATGATCTGGCCTTGCAGATCGATATTATTGATAAAGCAAACGAAAATTTAAACGGATTCAGAATTCTTAAGGGAATAGAGGTAGATATTTTGGAGGATGGAACTCTGGATCTTGCGAATCGAATCCTTAAAAGATTGGATCTTACGGTGTGTTCTGTGCATTCTAAACTGAATTTGCCAAGAAAACAGCAGACTGAGAGAGTTTTACGGGCAATGGAAAACCCTTATTTCACGATCTTGGCTCATCCAACAGGAAGGCTTATTAACAGAAGAGCTCCCATTGAAATTGACATGGAAAAGATCCTTACAAAAGCAAAAGAACTTAACCGTGTGGTAGAAATAAACAGCCATCCTGACAGGCTCGACATGAATGATGAGCATTGTCGTATGGCAAAAGATTTGGGGGTGAAAGTATCAATAAACACCGATGCCCACAGTACTAATGATTTTAATTTTATCCGTTTCGGAGTGGCTCAGGCAAGAAGGGGATGGTTGGAGTCATCCGATATCATTAACACCAAAGGACTGACTGATCTGCTCAATCTTCTCTGTTCTATTCGGGGAAATTGAATTTTAATCCTCTCTTAATACAAGATAAAGAGAATAAAAATATTAGCACGCAGAACGCAAAGGTAACGCTTCGCTCTTGTGAATTCATTAATAAAGCGGCGCTGGACTTGGCATTGTAATTGCAATTCACAAATTTCCATGTTTGAAATGGAAGTGCCAATGTGCACCTTCACTGACAAGTTCCGATCAGACTACACAACTTTTCAGTTGTCCCCAAGGGGTTCTGATGAGCACTTTAATGAGATTAATTTTACTATCTTGTTTACTGCTTTCATCATGCGCTTTCTCAGAAAAGCCGTCTAAAAAAGAGCAAATACAACAAATAGAGAAATTGAAAAGTGATATTACGAAACTTAATGCAGAGATGGACGTTCTTAAATCTGAAGTTCGACAGCTTCGTCTATTAATAGAGGTACCCTCCTGCACATCTTCCTGTAGCACAGCACCAGCAGATACTACTTCTCTATCAACCAAAAATAGAGAAACAGGGTATTGGTGCACTAAGTCGAACAAAAGACATAATTCTTCTTGTAAATATTATAAAAAATCTGGTGGCCGTTCTTGTGGTCCGAATGATGGAGTAGCTTGTAAATTATGTGGTGGATAAGTTTTAATAAAACCTGATTAAACGATTGTTATTGATATTCTTTACAAAAAAATCAGATTTAATAACCCGGGTCTGACAGCCTGGGCTATTAATTTCGCTGTTTCAGAGATAAACAGAGTTTGAAGGTGATTATTTTCAGTCCTGAGAATATTCACAATCATCACCATTCTTTGCTTTAACTGCGAATTTCTGTTTCATCTGTTTAAAAAAATCTTCAATGAATTCCATCTTTTCCTGATCCTGTTTTTCACCGATTTTACCATCAAGGTACTCTTCAGGGATTTCTCTGAGAAAGGGACAGGGGGTAACCGGCCGGATTTTTCCACGGTAAAGCTTTGTACCAGGATAGGTGAGGTAAAGCCGTTTTTGCGCCCTGGTCATTCCCACATAGAATAGTCTTCTTTCTTCATCGATTTTGCCCTCCTCAAGTGCCCGGGGCGAAGGAATATAGGTACTGTCAAGACCAGCCAGGAAAACCACCGGGAATTCCAGACCCTTTGACTTATGAAGAGTCATGATGACAACCCCTTTGCGGGGTTTATTTTCCGTTTCCTCGTCGGCTTCAGAGGTGATTAAAGCGATTTCCTGAAGATAACCAGCAAGGGTGGGTTTCTTTTTTCTGAACTTGTTTTCGTAAATTTCTATGCCATGAATCATTTCTTCAATATTTTCCATACGTCTCTCATAATCATCTTCTTCCTTGTAAGCTCGTTTGAGATGTTCGAGGTATCCGGTTTCCTGAAGTATATTTCTGACAGTCAGTGAAATAGAGTTGCTGTCAAACTGTTCGCTGAATTTCTGACAGAAGGCAATAAAGCTGTCAATCTTATGATGTTGCTCGTCACTGATCTTTTCAAGTGAACTGTGTCTGTTCATGGCATCCCAGAGACTCATTTTGCGAAGAGCTGCGAAATCATCCAGTTGTTCGAGAGTGGAGGGAGTGATGCCTCTGTTTGGGACCTTAAGCACCCGCATCATACTGAGTTCATCGTGATTATTGGCAAAAAAACGAAGATAGGAGATGATATCCTTTATCTCTTTACGTTCGTAGAAACTGGTTGCTCCGCTGACCGTATACGGAATTGATTTTTTTCGTAACTGTTCTTCGTAGCCCCGCATCATTGCGTTGGTTCGTAAAAGTATGGCATGATCGGCGTAGGAAAAGGAGGTGTGTTCATTATGCTCTGCTATTTTTTCAGCAATCCAGGTAGCTTCATCCTCTTCATCATCTCCTTTGTAATGCATGATCGGATCACCATCACCGGAAACTGCTATTATCTGTTTGTGTTTGCGAATACGGTTATGGGCTACCACTGCATGAGCTCCTGCAAGGATCTGGTGCGTTGATCTATAGTTCTTATCCAGTATGATAGTTGTGCAGTTGCGAAATTCCGAGGAAAATGAGAGTATGTTTTCTATTTCCGCTCCTCTCCAGGAGTAGATTCCCTGGTCGTCGTCGCCTACTACCATGATATTGTTGAGTGGATGAGCCAAAAGTCTGGCTAGTTTCATCTGTACAGCGTTAGTGTCCTGGAATTCATCTATTGAAATATAACGGTAACGGTTCTGATATTTAGCAAGCACCTCTGGGTATTTTAAAAATAGCTGAAGCGGTAAAAGCAGCAGATCGTCAAAATCGACAGTCTGTCTTTTCTGGAGAATGGCACTGTAGGAGGTATAAACTCTGCTGAGTTTTCTCTGTTCAGGGTCTTCTTTTTTCAACTGTTCCGGATCGAGTGTGCTGTTTTTGGCCATGCTGATTCTATATGCAAACTCCTGCGGGTCCTGGTCTTTTAAACCGCGTACGCCTGCTGCTCTCATTATACTTTTAAGAGTAGAAATCTTCTCATGTTCATCAATGATACTGAATGATTTGGAGAAACCAATCTTTTCACCATCTTCCCGAAGAATTTTAACTCCCAGGGAATGAAAAGTGGACAAAGTCATGGCATCTGCAATTTTGGTGGATGTCATTGCTGCTACCCGGTCTTTCATCTCCCGGGCAGCTTTGTTGGTGAAAGTAACAGCCAGGATTTGCTCTGGCTTGCATCTTTTTTCATAGACCAGCCTTGCAATACGCGCAGTCAGTACACGTGTTTTTCCACTTCCTGCTCCAGCCAATACCAATAGGGGGTTATCATTATGTAATACTGCTTTTTTCTGACTTTCATTGAGTCCATGGGTAAAATCGGGCATTACAACCTTTCCGTTTACAAATAAATAACTAATTGCGGTTATTTGGCGTGAATTGCATTGAGCCCTTTAGGTGAGCGCTTTAAAGTTTTGTTCATCCTTCGTTGCAGACTACTGAGGAGGACGGAAAGAGCATATCTATCTGAAGATATGGTCGAAAAACTTCTGCGCCGATTAATAAAGGGATCGATGCGAGGCACGTCAAATAGTAGCACGATTAAAGTAAATTACACAGGCCTTCAGAAAATAATACTGTGAACGGTTCTGAAAAGTGGCGAAATTGGAGCAAAAAAGAGAGAAATACGAGTTCGCAAGCTTTGGGAATGGATTCCTAATAGCATAAAAATCAAAGGGATAAGTCATAATCAACAAATGAAAATATTAAAATGTTCAGAATTTTTTTTTCGCCCTTAACTACTCTGAGATTGTATTGATTTTTTAGGATTCGTTTTTTCAAAGAAGAATCATTCTGTGGCCAGATTGCGCAGATTGTAAATTATACGGCTTTGGAAAGTTAAAAAGATGTTTTCTCGCATTTGGCTGTTTGCCAAGGAAATCTGCACTTTCCAGAAAAAAAACAAAAACATGGCTGGACTATTATGAATTTAATGGTTGATTTGATTCTATGGATGGCTCCATTTATTGTCGTATTAGCAGGTCTCGGTCTTTCACGTATTAAAGCTATGAGGTCTCAGCGATACGTTTTTTATGCGGTTATTTTGTTTATAGCTTTTTTAATTGATCTGAATTCATTGAAATTCAGCAATTTCAGGCTGGATATTGCGCTCTCTCTATCAGTAACGCTGATTGTATCTGAGTTTTTCTGGAGGATGGTCCGTTCCAGAAACAAAGTTTTTTTCACAACATCACTTGTAATTGGAATTCTGATTTTTGGTTATCAGTTCAGACAATGGATTATCAGCGGACCGGTTAATGCCTCTTATTTATGGGAGTCACAGGTTGCTTCCGAACATTCCACAAAGGATGCAAAATACAAGTTAATAGAACCATTTAAAATGAAGTATGCTAATGGTAGGACATTTAAACTCTACAAGTGTCTAAAATATCTGCCTATGGAAAAATTTATGGAGAAATACACAACACCGCAAGGGTATGAAAGAGCTGAGTTTAGCTTTCGGTGGTATATAAAAAACGGTGCAGTAATGGTTGATATAATCGGTAATTCAGATACACTGTGGACTCTGAAGGAGGGAATATTAGAGTAGAATTTGGAATTTTATTGCATCGTTAGGTATATTTCAGGACTATTTTTGTTTTATTTTGCGGCTCAATTTCGTTGGTGAAAGGAGAGATTGGATGAATCGATCAATTATTAAGGCTGCATTTGTTTGTGTTACCTCTGTGTCAGCCATCCTGGCACAAGCGGTTTCTTTCAGCAGTCCTGCATCCTGGATTACTCAAAGAAATGATACAGTATTTATAAGGGCACAACTGGATACTGCTTTAATAAAAAAGAAAGCGGTTTCTGTCTCGCTTTTACAGGTTAATGAGGGTAAAAAGAAGGTAATAGCGAAAAAAGACCTGAAGATAACCGACAATGTTATGGAACTGTTTTTTGCCAAAGTGGGGAAAGATCTGGTTGGTGGAAAGGAATTTCTTCGTCTGGAATGGGCATTAGCTGATAACAGTGAAAAAGGGACTATTGAGCCTATTGGAATTCTTGATCTGAAAAAAGTGCAGAAAAGTGACACTGTTAAGGCTTTGCGGGTTCAGGATGGAGTAGAAGCCAAATCTGTTGCAGATATGATTAAAGCGGAACAGACAAAGAAGATCGGTTCAGTGGAATTTGGAACTGCATGGAATAAGAATGCTCTTTTTATCGTTATGAAAAAAGGACAGGACAACAGCCTTATCAGCTTTGCATTTGATGGTAAAAATGGTAAGAATGCATTTCTCTCTTATCCGGACCGGATTATTTCCTATATACCTGCAAAAGATTCACTGAACACAACCCATTATAACAGAGATATAAAAGTGGACACCCTGAGGTATACAGATAAGCTCTGGCAGTCTGAAATTAAAAAAGAAACTGTTGTTGAAAAGGTGGTAATAAGCATGCCCTGGTCAGATATTGGTGTGATTCCTTTTGAAGAAAGAATGGTGGGGATGGCTGTGTTTGCCCAGCAGGATGGAAAAATTATGACTGCGATTCCGCAGAATGCACAGTTTTACATTCCTGGGACCTGGGGAGATCTTTTTCTGCAGAAGTAGTCATTTTTAGGATTGCTTTTTGTAGCATAGTGTTTTATTTTATACCAGCTTAAAAAAGATTAATCATGGTGACTGTAGTTCAATGGTCAGAGCCCTGGATTGTGGTTCCAGTTGTTGGGGGTTCGAGTCCCCTCAGTCACCCTCTCAATTACAAAGCCTCTTGCAAAATGTAAGGGGCTTTTTTGTTATTCAGATTTTCGATAATACCTTTCTCAATAATCAATTACTATCTTCTAAAACAATTTTCTTTTGCAGAGTAAATCAACAGTTGGATTCTGCTTTCACCTGGTTGTCTATAGTCAGAAGTAACACATTAAGATCTAAACAGATATTATGAATAATCTCTCTAAGAAAAGAGTTGCTGTAATTGCCGCTGAGGGTGTAATCTGATATTAGGCGGTTAAGTAAATCGGAAAGTTGTTGGAGTTGATGGATAACTTTCTGGTTACCGAACACTTCCGTTTCATGTAAAGTATAGGGATTATCGTTTGTTTTAAGAAGAAGCTGCTGGCAATCGAAACTGTCCTGTTCTGAAGTGTTGTTGATTTGATCCATAAGCAGGTCTGCTATACTGTCAAATTTGGGTGGAAGCGGTATAGGAGTATGAGCAAAAGAGTCACCCAGAAGAAGATCTTTTTTACTGGATTCAGACGTCTTTTTTAAAGCGAAACTTTGATCATTGTGCTTAATTTTCCTGGATTTACTTACCTGAAAATTGATTGTGGAGCAAATTCTATCCCAAAAGAATTTTCTTATAACGTGGATCATGGTATTACTCCTGATTTCAGATGTGCATTTGTGATTACATAAATCGTATCAGTTATCAATTTACCGGAAAAAAATGTTACATGCAAGTTACATTTCTTGCTGTGTTGTCATCTGTAATACCCCATAGTCTCTAATACCAAAGTGGGATTTATGGGCGGAAAAGAGTTTTGGATTAGTTCACATTGGCATAACTAGGATCTTAAAGTCCTTTACGGAGATTAAGGGTACTTTATGTGGGCAGGATTTGATACTGTCCATAAAAAAATGGCATGTGAGTTGCAAACTGTGAACAGATAGATTTTGTTTAAAATCACCAAGTCGGAGGGATAGCATGAAAAGAATTTTAACCTTTTGTAGTCTGCTTTTAATTTTGCAGACCCCTGGTTTCTCACAGTTGGACTCAATTCTTGATAAGGGGATGGTATCACCAAAAGTTCCCAGATTTGAAATCGGACCTTTTTTAGGACAACCAATCGGTCTTATAGCCAGATGGTGGTTTAATCCGACAAATGCAGTGGATGTAATTGGTGCCTGGTCTTTTACTGAAAACGGGATTTTTGAACTGGATGCCAGCTATATTCTTAACTATTACTATCCCAGAATTAAAACCGGAACTCTTCCATTATATGTAGGTGCAGGTGGAGGTTTTCGTATCGGGGATGATTGGTTTATAGGGGTGCGTTTTCCGATAGGAGCAGTGTATCTGTTTGAGAATTTTCCAGTAAGTGTGTTTGCAGAAATCGATCCTCAGTGGCAGTTTATACCAGATAATGGCTTTGTTATAGGTGGAGGGGTGGGGATAAGAGTGACCATTGGAAGTGCTTCGGATTGACTTGTAATTGTTTTTTTTGCTTCTGGTACAAATTTAGCTTTTTGTTTTTGGTCGTAACTTTTATTAAAAAACAGATAGTTTATCGGGCCAATCCTATATCATAAAAGGGAATGCTATGAACCTGAAAACCAGCAACTATCAGAAATTTTTGACTTCCATGGCAATTGGAATTGGAAATAGAGTGGGGATCTGGAAAATTGCTCTTCCTATTATAGAAAAAGTTGCTCAGATAGTATTGATTAAACAACTCTCCTCTGAGACTAATGACTCCAAACGTGAGTATCAGGATCGTTTCTTTATGAAGTTCAATGTTCTTCGTGCCGCACTCAAGGCTTATAATAAGGGAGCACCTGCAGTCAGAAGCTGCATTCAGAATTTGTTTATTCGCCAGTTGCTTGGTCCAGGAATCCAGCAGACAAAAGATCGGTTCAGGTCTAAGTATGGGATAAATCCTCCAGGATTTATGACCATTTCGCCAGAGGGGTGCTGTAATCTAAAATGTCACAATTGCTATGCTGCCAGTGTACAGGGTAATCTTCCCAGATTATCTAAAGAGGTATTCAGTAAGATATTAGATGAGAAATACAATGTCTGGGGAAGTTGGTTCAATGTGATCTCAGGCGGTGAACCATTTATCTGGAGAGATGGAGATACCGATCTGATAGACATAGCAAAACAGTACCAGGATCAGTTTTTCATGGTTTATACAAATGGTACTCTGATAGATAAACAGAGAGCCAGAAGAATGGCTGAAGCTGGGAACATTTCACCTGCTCTCTCAGTGGAAGGTTTCGAGAAAGAGACTGATGAAAGAAGAGGTAAAGGTACTTATAAGCTGATTCTGCGGGCTTTTGAAAATCTTCGGGAAGCAGGAGTCCCTTTTGGTATCTCAGTTACTGCAACCGCTCAGAATGCAGAGATACTTCTGACTGATGATCTCATAGATTTTTACTTCGATAAGCAGGGTGCTATCTACCAGTGGGTCTTTCAGTATATGCCCATAGGCAGAGGAGCCGATACCCGCAATCAGATCTCCCCTGAGATACGCAAGAAAATCTGGTTTAAGGAGCACGATTGGGTATGTAAGCGACGTCTTCTAATAGCAGATTTCTGGAATGGGGGGACATTTGTCTCCGGATGTATCGCAGCAGGGCGTGCGGATGGTTATCTCTACGTCGATTGGACCGGCAATGTGTATCCTTGCGTTTTTGTTCCGTACTGGAAAGACAATGTCCATGATCTTTATTCCAAAGGAAAATCTCTTACCGATGCCCTCTTTTCCGATCTTTTTCAGGGGTGGCGGGATTGGCAGCACAGCTATAGCTTAAATGTGCCGCTGGAAAGAAGAGGTAATCTTATCCGTCCTTGTCTTATGAGAGATCATCACGATTGTGCCAGAGAGGTTTTGTTGAATACTGGTGCAAAACCAGGTAACAGTAGTGCAGAAATATGTCTTTCCGATAAAAGCTACAAGAATAACCTTAAAGAGTATGACAAAGAGCTGGCTAATCAGCTGGATCCAATCTGGAATAATAAATACAAGTCGGTTAATTCATTAAAAGATTAAATCGGATCTGGTATTATCTAAAAAAAATTCACCTCAAAAAAAGGGGACAGGCTAGTCCCCCTCTTTTAACAACTTTTATAAGTGAGGTATATACAGATGCTATAAATTCTTAGTGTGCTGGTATCTCTTTTCCTGTGGGCTGATAACTTAAAGAGTACGGTAATGATACCATGACGATACCTTGGGTCAATATCTCTATGCCCACCATTAATCCGATAAACCAGATTGCAGAAACAGGCCATCCTGAAAGTACAATAAACCCTATTATTAAAGAGATTATTCCACCAAACATCAGCCATCCCCATTGACTTCCCTGCTCAATTGGGGCAGCTATTGTCCTGTAAAGTCCTGATGTTATCAGAAATACCGCTATTAAAAACGTCAATGAGAGTATTCCAATCACTGGTCGGGAGATAAGAAGTACACCGATCACTAATGACAGTGTACCTTCAAACATTCTCCACCAGAATCCTTTTTCATGCCGGCTTCCAACCGCATGAACTACATCTACAATTCCTCTGACTGATAATACCAAGCCCAAAAATACCACCGAAACAAAAGTGGTAAAGCCTGCCACTGCGATAGTTAAAAGTCCAAGGATAATTAATCCTGCTCCCATTGCAATGCTCCAGGTTTTATAATTATCCTGGCTTTTTGTAATGGTCACATTTTCTGCATCATTCATAAATTACTCCTGTTTAAATAACCGTTTTCAGGGGGCATCCACCCCAAAAGAGTTTCCCTTTTTGCTGATCTGAAAAGAGAAATTACACAAGCACGGATGAAACAGTTCTTTTCTGGCTTTCAGGAAACCACTGGCTAAGCCAGTGGAGCCAGATGTCTGGTAAAGGCACTATCGTGCCTTCTTGCTTTCGCGTTTTTGCCGCTCAATCAAGTACTACCGCCTGTAACGGTATACTTGACTAAGGGTTCCTTAAAAAGAATACGCGAAAAAGGATCATTTTTTGCAGAATAATTGGAATATGGAACAAAAAAATAAAGCCAAGCCCGCTTTCTCATCTGTTTCCACCATGAACAGTGTAACAGCAACAGGACAGATTGCTCTTGGAATACTGGTGATTATTATTTCTACAATTACCACTTGGTTGACCATTTGGGTACTGGGATGGTGTCTCATAGTTTGGGGGGTTATCGATTTAGCGCAATTTTTCCATAAGAATGTTGATTTTTCATGGTGGCGTTTCTCTTCAGGATTATTGGCTATTGGGTGTGGAATGCTTATGTTTTTTTTCCCTGGTATGGGTGTAGCGGCAATATCACTGGTTTTGGCAATTCTTTTTATATTGGGCGGCTTTAATAAAATTTTTGTGGCATTTACCGATCGTCCTGTCAACTGGGGATGGGTGGTGTTTGGAGGTGGGTTGTCTATCATTTTAGGCTTTTTCATATTAAGTCAGTGGCCGGTGAAAAGTTTTGTTTTTCTGGGAGTTTTGCTGGGGGTAGAAATATTGCTTAATGGATGGACTTTGTTGTCAGTAGGGTATATTTCCCGAAGATTAACACATTTGCGCCGGGAAACACCTTCAGGTGCTTCTGGATAAGCTAAGCTTTATTTTTGGCATTTAGGGGAAACCACTCTGGCTAAGCCAGTGGAGCCAGATGTCTGGTAAAGGCACTATCGTGTTTTCTTGCTTTCGCGGTTTTGCCACTGAAGTCAAGTACTACACCTGTGGCGGTAGTACTTGACTACAGAGGTGAGAAGATACATGTAGAATAGAATGAGAAAAGATATTTCCGGATTGGATAATTACTATGCGGGAAAACTGGATCGGATTACAGGCAGTATAGATTGTTTTACTGTAAGCTTAAATTTTGGGACCCAAAAATCAAATTGAACTACTGAAATTATTAAGGGATTATACTCTCTTTTTTAACAGAAAAACTACCTTAATGCGCACTAATTGATTTTTATGTTCCTTATTGTAAACGATAGGCGGTCAAACTTTCAGAAGCCTTGCTCTCCAGATATTTTCTAGCCAGTTCAACAGCATAGACCACCTCAGGAATGTGGGGCAATTGGGCTGTGATCTGATCGAAATGTCCTCTTTCTTTTATAAGTTGGAAACTGCGGGTGAAATTGAGGTCATAAACCCAGCCAACCTGAATAAGTTTAAAATCATTGAGGCATCGGATCATGGAGAAATCTACTGTCAAACCGTTTGCAACCGCTGAGCAGATTTGGGGTGACACAGTGGGAAGGTCCGGAATCCCGGTTTCGAAAATCTCTTTTTGGGCCTGAGAAGGATTGTTATAGTATGATGCTGCAATCGAATAAATATCCAGCTTGTCGGCATCACGAATCAGTCTGCATAGAAGATCCTGATCTTTGGTAAGGTTATCCGGAATAGATCTGGCACTGTGATAAAGGATTGCGGTCCGGATTTTTTGTGATAAATCCTGGGGAAAATCATCGAAAAGATGATTTTCATCAATGATTTTTAATCCAAGCTGAGAATGGTTTACCGATTTGCGGTCCTGGAAGGTACCATGATCTTTATACTGCTGAAATCGTCCTACATCGTGAAATAATGCTGTTATCCGGGCTGAGAAGAGAAGGGAATTTTCCAGGGAGATGCTTTTACAGAGAGAATCCATGTTGCTGCATACTCGTTTGGTGTGTTCATGTTTTAATAACACAGCTTCATTAAGTTCCTGGGGGCCACTCTTAAAGGAATGCGCGTAGTTATCAAACCATATAGAGAGCTTATTTATTATTTGGGCGTAGTCCATAATGGTTTTGTGAAAATAGTTCGTGAGAGAGAATCTGAACAGATTTTTAGTGCATGTTTTTCTACACTGCGAGCAAATGCACCAACATAAAACCGATATTTTACTAATCAGGTCATCTTTGAGCAAGCAAATGGTAATAATGCGTTTATACTGAAATAATAGGAGTATAAATGTATACATCTTGTATACGGAAAATTCCATGTAGTTTTATTATGAAATGAATCTGGCAATTATGTATCGTATTTTTTTCATATAAAAGTCATTTTTTTTCCTTATTTTACAGTGAACTTTGTTGCTGCACAAATCACATGTTACAGGGAGGAGTTGTGAAAATTCTACATCTGTTTTTATTGTTTTTTTTATCCGGTTATTCTATGGCTGATACCGCTTATGAATTTCGGATTACCGGAACAGTAACCAAAAAAAAGGTGGGGGACGGCTCGAAGGAGTAACAGTCTTATTAAAAGGTAAAAATGCTTCTGATGTGACCAAGGAGGATGGAACCTTTAATATCGTTTCGCCTGTTGCAATCCGGATGAAGACTGCACAGGCACAGACTTTGTCATTTAAACTTCATGGAAACACTCTGAGGTTTTCTCTTGCTGAAGCTAATTTAAACGGTAATGTTTCCATTTTTTCCGGAAATGGAAAAAGAATCTCATCGATCGATTTTTCGAACCTGAATCCAGTGACTGAGCAGATCACACTACCTTCACTGGCATCCGGTCTCAATATCGTCCGGTTTGTCATAAACAAAAATGTGTATTCCTGCCAGCTTATTCGTTTGGGAAACGAGCTGCATTTGACCAATAGAAACTCCGTTTCCAGAACCGATGATATTTTTTCACTGGCCAAAACCACCGATTCAGATGCAATTGATACACTTGTTGCCACAAAAGAAAATTTCCAAAAATCTGTAATCCCGATCGATTCATATGATCTCAATGATATTTCCATCGAGATGGACAGCATTGTTGAGGAGAATGAAATCGCCTGGGGCCGCAAGGAAAATCCTACAGATAACTGCACAGTCAGTACACTGCCGGAATATAACGAGCTTAAGGCTAATTCCAAACTGCCAGATCCATTCATGAAGATTAATGGAACCCGTATCACCAGCAAAAGCGAATGGGCTTGCCAGCGTGAATTGCTCTATCGACAGTTGATAAAGTACATCTATGGAGAAAAACCAGTTCCTCCCAAAGAAGCGGTCTCCGGAACTGTAAGCACTGAAAGCATTTCTGTAAAAGTTAAGGATGGTCAAAAAGAATGTTCTTTTACTGCCACTGTAAAAATGAACGGAGCTACGCAGCCGGCACCTGCTATTATCCAATACGCCTCTGGTGCATCGGCTCCAACTGGCGTAGCCACTATCTCATTTTCTCCCAAAGAAGTTTCTGGTGGCAGTGGTGACAAGGAGGGGCCGTTCTTCGATTTTTATGGTAAAAAACATGAGGCAGGCTACTTGGTAGCGTGGGCCTGGCAAGTCAGTCGTATTATCGATGTTCTGGAACAGAATCCGGGCATTATCGATCCGGGCAGAATTGCTGTAACTGGTTGTTCCCGCTTTGGTAAGGGAGCATTCGTTGCAGGAGTGCTTGATAATCGTGTTGCTCTGACAATTCCGGTAGAGTCTGGAATAGGCGGAACTGTGGGGCTACGACTAGTCGAACAGCTCGACACTCAGGGAGAGTGGCCATATCACGCAATCAGTTATGTTCGCTGGTTTTCGGAGGTGGCTCTTGGTAAATTCACTAGTGGCAATAATGCCGGTGCCGATAACACTGATCGGTTACCTGTGGACATGCATTCAGCAATGGCTTTAATAGTACCGCGGGGACTCTATATCGTGGACAATCCAAGTGGTACATATGCTGGATTAGACGCAAAATCAGCATGGGTAACCGCAAGTGTAGGCAAAAAAATCTTTGAAGCACTAGGAGTGGGTGACCATTTCTCTTATGTGGGAGCCTCAGGAAGCCATTGTCAGTGGCGTGATAACTACACTGCTTCATTGAATGCTATGGTTAATAAATTCCTTAAAGGTGATAATTCTGCCAATACAGGGGAAATCAAGACTGATCTAGGCAGCAAGCCAAATCCTGAACAATATTATGATTGGGAGATACCAACTCTTGATGGCGAGCTATAATGCTCACTACTATCCGACGGTGCTGCGCGGGGTTTAATACCCTGCGCTCTGAGTTTCACGTATCCCGAAACAACCCACTCCTGTCAATGACATCGGTTTTCCCGGTCCCCCTGCAAACATCAATAATTACCCAGATAACAAGGGCTACTATATCCTTCGAAGGTAATGTTGTCCTCCAGTATGCTTACTACCTCAGCCCGCAGATAACAATTCTGGGGCAGTTCGGTTGAGGTAACCGCTTCTGCGGCTTCATAGATGTTTTCCGTAAAATGTTTTGTCATTAACAGTTTTTCTTCATTGAAAGGAGTGCCCATAAAAACATTTAATTTCAGCAATCTTCCAAATTCAGCAGTGCTTTTGGCATAAACAATAAGACTGGAAAGATCGGAAGAATCGATCGATTTATTAGAAATCACAGGTTTAAAAGGGGATAGGGATCGGTTGATAGAGATGAAGGGACCGTTAGTGACAAAAGTGGCGCCATCACGGATACTATCCAGAATTTCATCAGATGAATTTTTCTTGCCATAGATACCGCTTTTGCCAAATCCCATATACCTGTTAAAACCTTCATAGATGCTAACAAATGGTATACTGGTTGCCCTGTAGCGGTTAAAATCACCATGCGCATCATTACCTCCCAGTAACGGTATGCGCATTCCTTTTTTTAATAGTTTAATCCATAAGGATTTAGCCCGATACCACGACTTATGATAACCACTGTTTAAGGCTTGAAATCCATCGAGTCCAACGGAGCAATCCTCTTCTGACCAGCTTCCCCGATGAAGTAAAAGACTCTGTAGAAAGCCTGCCTGAGAACCTGGGTGAGCTGCGAAAGCAATTCCTTTCTGTTTATGGATTTCATTAATTGCCTGATTTATAGAGAGTTGTTCAGAAAAAACGGTATTTTTCCGTGCACCATCAAGAGTACCACAGATATAATCATGCAGTCCCAATCCACATAGATGGACCACTTTGCCATCTTTGTTAATACAGGAGATCTCTTCTCCGGGAATCATGATGGTTTTATGGTCAACCAGAAAATCTTTTAATAACAGGTTCCATTTCGCAAGGGATCTGTCCTGTTTCAGATAGTTCTCTGGCTTACAGGCCAGATCATACGAGTGGTCGGTGATTCCCAGAAAATCAAGACCTGAAGCAGAGGCCATTCTGTCATAAACTTGTAATGGGGGGCCAAATTCTACATGGCTTTGGGAGTAGATAGAGTGGTTATGAAGATCACCATAGGTACAAAACTCATTTCCTGGAAGATATTCACTACAGACTCTGCATTTAAAAGAGGCTTTGGATGAAGAAAAAAGGTTATCGTTTAGTATTGTCCATGTGCGGTTTTTTCTGGTAACAGAGACCGTTGCATTTACATAAATTTGACCTTCAGGCAGTTTTGATCGAGGTATTTCAAAGATAAATGCTTGAAGCTGATCATCCAATGAATGCTTTATCTGGTAATCTGACAGATCTTTAAACCTGAATAATTGTGGTGATCCATTTCCGGATGAAACAGCTATTGCTACTTCATTTGCAGACACTGGATAACGGTGAATATCATTGATCAGTAAAGCTACAGGAAGATCAGAACCCGGGTTGATTCGTCCGGGAAGATCAAATGTGATTTCTGGTTCACTTCGATAAAGAAGACTGGGGAAATGGGGAAAGAACCGGAAATGTATTTCTGCATACAGTAACAGAATCGGTAAATCGAAATTTGAAGATAACATGAGATGAAAAATAGCTACTTGAACCATTTGGTTCAAACCAGTATTTCTGCAGGAATTTGAATCAGAAAGAGGGGATGGTTTCTAAAGGAGGGAAGGTGGCTGTTCAAATTGGCGGATGTTCATTTTTTTGTTATTTGATATTATTTTTGCAAGTCTGACTATTAGCTCAGTTGTTATGGTGATAGAAATTATTTTAGCTAAAGTGCGGGTAGAAAAATCCCGTATTTCTTTTTTCATAATCAGGTGTATTTCATCAGATTTTTTAAAACTCTACATAATTAATCCGGCATGCCATGAAAAATTGGAGCTTTTTTATCCGGCTGGGGGTAATTTCAGCCGTTATAGTCCTATTAATAGTTTTTTTTTGTGCTACCATGTATGGTGTGCTTTTGTTGCCTCCTGTGCAAAACTATGCCTGTGATATAGCAGAAAAAAAGCTCGATTCATTTCTTGAGGGAGATGTTAAGATCGGGAAGATCAGATCAAATCTGCTTTCAAGGCTCGATATTTTTGATTTAAATGTCAGGGATAAAAACGGGCGTGAAGATTCCGTTTCGATTGAATATATAAGAGTAAGATATAACATTCTGGCTCTTCTGAACCGGACAGTACACGTGGTTTCGGTGTTTGGAAAAGGGCTGAATGCCTCTCTTTCGGTTACAAATGGTGGAGAGCATAAGATACCGGTCTATCCGGATTCTGCGCTGATTGCTTCACATAAAAAAAAGAAACTTCAAGAAAAAAGTAAATTTCCAAAGAGCCCATCATCATGGAAAGTAGTTATTGGGAATGTCCGGTTAAATAATGTGAATGCTGTTTACAAGGACAGTTGTCTGCATTTTACGGGATCTGTAAAAGGAG
This sequence comes from uncultured Fibrobacter sp., assembly GCA_964472925.1. GTDB lineage: Bacteria > Fibrobacterota > Chitinivibrionia > Chitinivibrionales > Chitinispirillaceae > JAAYPC01. The sequence goes on from CAYYNL010000001.1 coordinate 22,691, forward strand.
CAAGAATCAGTGCCAGATTTCCTGAAATTGATTCCATAAAGCTGGAGTTGGGGGTTCCTCAGGCGGAGTATAGTAGCAAATGGTGGAATGGAACACTGGACACTATTGGTGGCAGTGCGATTTTGCGTTTTAATCAGTTGAATTTACTGGAATCGTATGTGAAAGGATCAGGGACTGAAATTAGCGGTTGGGGAATTATTCCATTTAATATGAAAAAAAGCTGGGATCTTCATGCCACTGTAAGTACAGAGATGGCACCGGTTCTGGCAATACACGGATATGTTCCTGCTTTTAAACCTAAAGGGTTTCTATGGGCAGAAGCATCCTGGCAAGGTACTTTGGACAACCCGATTTTAAAATACAGAACTGCAGGGGCAGGATTAAACTTTTATTCTGTTGAGATCGATTCCTTCTTTCTTCAGGGAGGATATGTCAATAATTTTATGGCCAGCACTCAAGGGAAGGTTTTTTCGCAACTGGGAAAAATTACACTGGATGCTGGGATACAGATTCCCCGGCTCATGAGAAAACCTTCATTTGGTAAGTATTATGCTGATTTTTCCATTGATCAGGCCAGATTGACATTAATAAAGGAAAAGTTGGATCTGGATAAGAAGAACATACCGGGTGAGAGGGCTTTTGTCAAGGGGAAGGTCAAAGGTAACGGTTTTAAAAGAATACCCGATTATGCGCTATTAAGAATCGAAGCAGAAGATGCGCTTTTTGGCAGAGATACTCTGATGCTTAATGCAGAACTTAATAACAAGCAATGGGTTATAGATGGAGAGCTTGGACAGGATTTTATCGAGGGAAGTGGAAGAATACAATCGAATCTGGTGGTTCATGGGAATGTTGAAGGTCAGATAAATAATGCAGCCTTTTTGAGCCAATACTTTCTAAAGGAGAGAATTGATGGCTCGGTGAAATTTGAATCATCCATCGATGGGTTGATTAAAGAACCTTTTATTCATTGTGCAATTAGAGGCAGGAATCTCAGGTGGCGTTCTGTCAGGTCAGATGCATTTAATACTGTGGTTCAGTATAATGGAGATGAGTTTAGCATAGGAAAACTTCATGCGAAGATCTCAGCTAATCTGGATACACTGGCAGATTTTTTTAAAGTTGACGGAATCAGTGGTTCGATGACTGCTGATGTTAAAGCGTCCGGACCGATCTCATCACTGGATGTTTCGGCTGTTGTTTCTGGAAAAGAAATAAATTACAAAGGATACAGGGCTGATACTGTAAATGCCGATCTGAACATAGGAGCTTATGACCGGATAAGCTGGAATAATGGTTATGTGCGTCTGGAAGATACAGAGGTGAAAAGCAGGGGGGATTTCAGCCTTTCGAGCATGATGGCAGATGTCTTCCTCTCATTACAGACGCAGGGACTGGGAAATAACAAGAAGGCAGGAGAGATCAGTTTAAACGGGGTGTTGGGAAAAGATTCGGTTTTATCGGGGTTTAAAATTACGAGGCTGGATGTTTCTGCGTTATCTCCCTGGTTTTCTTTTGACAGAAATTTTAAGGGAGCACTGGATGCTCAGGGAGATTTCAAAGGAACCTGGAAGGCTCTTCAGGGAAAAGTGGGAGCCAGGCTTGATCAGCCTGGATTTAAGGTACATCGTCTGGCTTCTATCGAATGTATGATGGGACTGGCTGATTCCTTGTTAACTGTAAAATCAGAAATACTTCTGAAAGATTCCTCATCGCTTCTGCACTTGAATGCATCTTTGCCGCTTTTGCCATCAGAGGGATGGGGGATTGACATGATGGGTAGCAAAGTTGCCAGGTTAAACCTTGAAGGTACCGGCATAGATCTTGACGGGATTGCATTTATTCTTGACAGCAGCTCTAATGCAAACGGGGTTGGTGATGTAAAGCTTAATATGTATAGCGATCAGGGTAGCTGGGTTCTGGGAGGAACGGTTCGGATAGAGGATGGAGTATATCGTAACAGGAAACAGAGGATTTTTATCAATAAATTAAGATTGACAGCAGCAATATCCGGAACTGTTTCGGAGCCATTGCTGGAGTATAATGTTTTTTGTGGTCCTTCAAGTGTTCAACATGGTAGGGCAGACAGTCTTTATTTCAAGGGTTATTCGACTTTGGATACTCTTAGAGTAACAGGATGCAAGTTCTGGTTTCCACAAAATGGATCAGTTGAAGCCAGTGTCAGAGTCCCCTTGAAAAATATAGATTCACTGATGATCCAGCCCGGTTTTCAAATTGATTTTGGAATTAACCGGTTCCCTTTGGTTAATCTTTCACCATTTTTGATGGAGAATATGATCAGAAGTGGTGTGGTTAATGGTAAAGGTATAATAAAAACTACTGGGGGAAGGCCTGTTCTTTCTGGTAATATTAAAATGGAAGATGGAAAGTTTGCCATTGAGGAGATGAGCCCGGTAATTGGTCCGGTTAATGCTCAGATCGTGATGCGTGGTGATTCGGTTATAGTAGATCAACTTAGCGGGAAATGTGGAAAAGGCAAAATCAGGGGTAATGGATTTATTATCTGGAGCAGTTCCGGTCTGGATCAGATGAAAATAGATGTTACAAGTAAAGATGTTCTGCTGGATTTCAGGGATTTGGTTGCGATCCGCATTCAGAATGGAAATATTCGTTTTTCAAATGAAGATGATGGCAGTTTTCTGATAAAAGGAAGCATAGATCTGGGAGATACCAGAGTAGTGAGGGATCTGAGGCTAACTGATCTGTTGGAGCAGATACAGAAAAATAATATCAGTGTGCAAAAAGACCCGTTTCTGCAAAAGCTGTCAATCATGGTAGAAGTTAAGCTGCTTGACAATCTGACGGTGGATATGAATCTTGGTGATTTAAAAATGGGTGGTGAGATTTCTGTAACAGGGACTGCAGAAAAGCCCTCCTATACCGGTGAAATAAGAGTCAATGAGGGTTACATAAATTATCTAGACAGAAAATTCGAAATCACCAAAGGACATTTCTATAACTATGATCCTTACAAAATGGATCCGCTTATAGATCTGGAGGCAGTGACCGAGATAGACATGATATCACCAGCTGCAAAGGGGCAAATTCAGACAATCGAGTCAGACACCATTTATCTGACAATCCAGGGAAGGATGAGTGAGCCGGAAGTGCGATTATGGGCCAAGGAGATGCCACTGGATGAGGGCAATATTATTAGTATACTGACTCTGGGACAGCCATTAGGGGCAGTAGGAGAGGACCTAGGAGACCGGCTGAAAATCTTTGCCCAGCAGAGTATAATTGGTTTTGGGACCAGGAAACTGGAACAGCTTCTGGGAATCGAAAAAATTGATCTCAAAGGTAATCTGTTTGATTTTAATTCTGAACATAGTCCAACATTAAGTTTAACCAAACGATTTTCCCCAAGATTTCTCCTTTCATACGAAACTGCCCTGGGCGACCTTACAAAACCAAAAGTAAGCGCGATGTTTCGTTTGACTAAACACTTTTTTGTCGAGGGACAGACAAGTAATGATAATTATGGTTTGGATTTACTGTTTAAATACAGCCGATGAGGAAAATGAAAAAAAAATTTTTTAATACATGGATTATTTTTTTGATTCTACTTGGAATCCTATCAGAAGTTTCGGCCAAAGCTAACGACTGGAGGCTAAAAAAGATAACCATTTCAGGAAACAAGACATTTAAAACAAGTGAACTCAAAACATTGATAGACCTGAAAAAAAAGTGGTATAGAAGATCACCCCGATTTTCTTCATCAAAGTTGCGTTCCGATATTTCATCCTTGATTCGTTTTTACAGATCTCAGGGATTTTATGCGGTTGATGTCAATCAAAGCGTAAAGAGAGATTCAACAAAATACAGGGTTACTGTTGAAATATCTATTGATGAAGGAGAGAGAACCAGGATAAGTGCAATAGAATTATCGCAAAAACGTTCGGTACTGGAGAATTCGATCCTGACAAAACTCAAAAGTCAACCTCATTGTCCACTGCTTATATCTGAGCTTGATTCTGATGTTGATTTTTTAAAATCTGAATTGGCCAACAAGGGATTTTTAAAGGCGAAGGTGGAACCGAGACTGGAAGTAGATACTTCAAAGAGTAATGCAAAGGTTATCTTCATAGTTAACGAAGGTCCTTTGATCAATGTGGATACCATTATCTTGTCTGGAAACAAGCATGTTCACTCCAGAGTTCTTACACGGGAGTTGAATTTTGGTAAAGGCGACACACTTACCATCAGAAAAATTCGCTCATCTGAGCAAAAACTCTACAAAACTAATCTGTTTAATTTTGTGCAGATCGAGCCGGTTGTTAAAACCGATTCTTCCGGAGATAGTTCTGTTTCCCAGAGCAGTTTTCCGGTAAAAGTGATGGTGCAGCAGGCCGATTTTTTTCGTATTGAAGGTGGTGTAGGGTATGGAACTGCTGATGGTCCCAGAGCATCGCTTCGGACCTCTTACGCCAATGTCTTTCAGATTGGCCATAGTCTGACCTTTAATGGCAAGTATTCAGTTAAGCTACAAAATGCAGAAGTTATATATGGGGTGCCCTGGTTTTTAGGTCTTCCGCTTCAGTTTAACAACACGGTGTATCTGGAGCGTCATGACGACTTTAAAGATACATACTATGGGGTTTTTCGTGGTATTCGTTTCTCTGTTGGTCGCACTACCAATTTTAATCTGGCTTACCAATTACTAGTCAACTGGGAGGAAATCAACAATTTGAGGGCGAAAAACGATAGTCACCTTCCTGAGCTTCCTACAAAAAGTATCGGGGTACGCATTTCCTATGATTCAAGAAATAATCTGATTAATCCTTCGAAAGGAATATTAAATTCCATTGAAACAGAAGTTTCCGGTTTGACTGGAAATTCTAACCAGTTCACGAAAATAACCGATGATTTCCGATTTTACTGGAATGTCGGGGCTGTAGTTGTTGGAAGTGGGTTAAAGGTTGGTTGGATAAAGACATTTGGACAGAGCATCGCGATTCCGCCTCAGGAACGTTTTTATGTGGGAGGAGCCAGATCGGTAAGAGGTTTTTCGGAAAATAATCTCAAAGTTGAACTTCCAGGGCAACTTCAGAATTCCAATATAATGTTTACAGCCAATCTGCTTGATATTAGGTTTCCACTGTTTTGGTGGTTTCAGGGGGCAGCATTTATTGATGCAGGTAATGTCTGGCAGTATGTTGACTACGATAAAATATTCAAGGATCTTCGTTGGGCAGCAGGCCCTGGTATTCGCTTAAACACTCCGCTTGCAGTAGTTCGATTCGATGTCGGTTTTAAGTTGAATCGTAAAGCGGGGGAGGATCTTTATGAGTTGCATTTTGATTTGGGCCAACCATTTTGAGGTTTGGGCTTCTTAACAATTAAGCTTTTTGAGAGTGCTGAACTGCGATGTTGGGATTCCGAACTGGCACAAAGTAGCTCCGAACTTCGACGATGAAGCTCCGAGCTTTGGCAATCAAGCTTCGAGCTGCGGTTGAACAGACTCAGAGCTGCGCCGATTAGACTCAAAGATGCGTCGACCAGACTCAAAGATGCGTCGACGAGTCTCAAAGATGCGTCGACGAGTCTCAAAGATG
>CAYYNL010000001.1:28366-64632 GCA_964472925.1 uncultured Fibrobacter sp.
CTCAAAGATGCGTCGACGAGTCTCAAAGATGCGTCGACGAGTCTCAAAGATGCGTCGACGAGACTCAAAGTTGCGCCGACCAGACTCAAAGTTGCGCCGACCAGACTCAGAGCTGTGCCGACGAGGCTCCGAGCAGCACTGACCCACCCTTAGTCTTATTATCCCCCTTAACCTTAGTATCTGTCTGCCTCAACCTTAGTAACAGAAACATGTACACAAGAAAAACCTTATTACCTTATTTTTTTGACAACTTTTATTAGTCCTGAAAACCGCAGTAGATTGACGAGGATAACAGGTAATCTATTGCGCATAAAGGCATTCAGTCCTTTAAGGTCTTTTGCTACTAAGGTTAGACAAATACTAAGGTTATTAGAGAAAAAGAAAAGATAACTGAGGTTAGAAAAATAATAAGGTTTTACGGATTCACACTTCTTTACTGAATTTGCTCTTGAATATTGGTGCATAGCGCAATGTAGTATAATTAAACAATGCAAGAAATATGGCAATATCGAAGCGGTTCATGGCTACTGCCATCCCTATGGCACCGGTATTCCATATGCTTGCTGCGGTCGCGGTTCCACTTACCGATTTATAGCTCTTGATGATTGCACCACCACCGATAAATCCAATACCGGTAATAATTCCATAAATTACTCTGGATTGAGCCTCCATAGTAGTGAGGCTTTCAAGACTGATAAGTACATAACCACAAGCGCCCACTGCCACCAGGGGAAATGTTCTCAGTCCTGCCCCCCTGCTTCCAATTTCCCTTTCCAGTCCTACAGGTAAGGCCAGAAGAAAAGCTATTAGAAGGTGGTAGAAATCATAGAACATTTTCCAGAAGGAGAATTCTGTTTGCAACAAAATCTATAAATCCACAAAAAAGATGACAGCATTATCAGGCGGAAAGAATAAAACCACAAAGGTTTTTGCTTTTCCGACTGATAAGAAAGTTTATATTCCGAATCCCAGAGCAAGATTGATTGTAAAATATCTGAATGAATCACCTTCACCTAAAAATATCAGATTAAACATGGGATAGAGGTCAACAGTGATAAACTCCGGGTTTCCAAATGTAAGGCCCAAACCTACATTAAAACCGAAACGACCTCGAGTTTCTTCTCCGAAAACCTCCTGTATTACTGATGTTTCACCATCTTCATCAGTTTTACCAGTAACAGTGACCTCGTTATTAAGTATGAATACCCCTGCACCGATCTGAGCAAAAAGATTAATCATGCTCATAGGATAACGGGTTGTCAGACGCAGGGAAGGAATAATCTCTACCACAAATGCATCCCCACTGACATCTCCCTCGAACAGGCCTTCAACACTTTCTACAAACTCTGTTTCATCTGGAGTAAAACGGGAGTATGTAGATCTCACTCCCAGTAAAATATTATCGTTTATATAAAAGAAAAAATCGCCTCCTGCAGAAAACCCCCAGTTAAAAATTTCATGATCAGGACCGACTTCTTTAGATACTGCTCCTATCAGGCTTAGCTTTACTCCTTGCGCTTCGATCGAAGAGAAGGATAAAAGTGCAAAAAGTGCCATTAACATCCATGTCTTTTTCATAATGAGACTCCTTGAGAGAAAAGTCAACACCAGATCATATATATTGTTTTGGTGTTGACCTGACACTTACCAGGTCAATTGAAACATCTTTTTCCATTTATACCTGGTTTTCCTTTTTGTTTTAAATTGGTTTAGCAGAGATTTTAAAAGTGAACCTATTGATTTCTGCTTCATCTGCCAAAAATTCTTTCGCTTAACCTTGTTCCCAAAACAATTCTGTTCCATGGTAAACTTCTTAAAGACGCCCAGAACTGCTGCACTAACAATAGAAATGATGGTTATATTCTTAACCGCACCCACATTTTTCTCCTTGTATTTGTTTAGTGACCTGGTGCTAAACCTTAGGTGGTTTAATGGCAAGACCGAAGATAAAAGTGATCACGAAGATTCCCAACAATACGTAGAAAAGAATTTGGAAAACCAAAGCCGATGCTGCTATAATTCCACTAAATCCCAACACTGCAGCTATTATAGCCAGTACCAGAAAAACCAACGCTAAAGTTAACATAGCATCTCCTGTAAAAAGATACCGATAATCCTAAAAACCGCAGTAGATTGACGCGAATAACACTTAATCTATTGCGCATAAAGGCATTCAGTCCTTTCGGTCTTATCACCAGTAGATAAAACCTCCAAGGACTTCAAACCTTTCTGCATCAATATCTTACGGTTCTTCATCGTCATCTACTGCGGTTTTTAGGATAATAGACATTAGTGCAAGAATCATACCACGGGTTATTTTGTATCAGTTGATTTAATCGGTTTACCACAAAGATTTGCGTAGAAATAGATAAACTCCGCTCCAAAAAACAATATCTGGCTGGAATAATAAAGCCAGATAAGAAGAATTATTAGTGATGCTGCTGCATTATATACCGAATTGTAAACACTGTACCGAAGATAAAAAACAATTACTAATCTGCTAAGTAAAAAAAACGATGCACTTAAGATACTGCCGACAATCACCGGTTCCCAGGCTGTCCTTACATCTGGTAAATATTTATATATTAAAGCAAATGCCAGAATTGTAGTCCCTATACTCAATAGAGAATTCATTATCTCCAGAAATACCGAAATAAATGGAATCGTCTGATGCAGGAAACCTGCAAAGTAATTTAGCAGTGAACCGGTTAATAGCGAAAGAAGAAAAAATAACCCGGTAGAAATTACTAAAACCATAAGGAAAAATTTCCTGATCAGTAAATATCTCAGACCCAAACCCGAACCAGTATTGATATTCCAGATGCGGTTCAAAGAAATATTAAGATGATTAAATACATTAGATGCCCCATAAAGAGAGAAAAAAACCGCTACCGCAGATGCTACAAAATTAGAAGAGGGACTAGAGATGGAGATAATAAGATCCTGAACCAGAAATGCACTCTTTTCACCGATATATTCGCTTAATTGTTTCACAATGTCTCCCTGAATCGCTTCCGTTCCATATATGAAACCCACTATCGAGACTACTATTAAAAGTAGAGGAGCCAGTGAAAACAATGTGTAAAAGGAAAGTGCTGCCGCAAGTCTGGAACAATCATCCTTTAAGAATTTACCAAAAGTATTTTTGATAATCTTTAATAACTCAGTATTCTTTCCTTTTCCCATCACGCCCGTATCAAGTATAGTTGTAGTTATAGCTACTAAGTATTTTTATGTGAGAAAGAAATGTCCTTTGTAACAGGACGGATTACGCCAAGATACCTGTTAATAAACTTAAACTGAATCACTGTGCGGTTCAAAATTGACTCAAGACTTTGTCATCAAGCAAAGGTGGTTTCCAGCGGGTGTTTTACTTACAAACACCTGTGAACCCCTGAATTTCTCGCTTGGCGATGTATTGCTCAATCTCTCCAACACAGGTAAAATTCAAGGCATCCTCATCAGGAATCGCTCTTCCAAACTCATTTTCCAGCATTACAATCAGAGTGATTCTATCCAGAGAATCAACTCCCAGATCTTCAAGAAAACGGCTTTCCGGAAATAGCAGATTAACATTTACTTTTAATGCAGAAGCAATTACAGAGCGTACACGGGATTTAATGTCAGTTAGCTCGATGTTATTCATATACTCTCCTATTTTTGCGGAAGTTTATCCAGAGTGTACTGTTTATTGCACCTGAGTCAAGCCACAAAGAGAGTGGAAGGCTTGATCTGCTGAAGAAATCTGGGCGAATGCACCAACCCTGAGCTCACAATAGTGAATTTACTTATTTAATCAAATCAAACAGATAATCAAATGAAAAGTGATACTTATGGGTTAACTGGACTGCCTTTTTTAAACCCTGAATTCCGACATATCGCAATGTAGAGGCCCCTCGTCCTGCACCGAAAAAATCATGATGAATTTCACCGTAGATTTGGGTGACTTCAGGAAATTTAGCCAAAGCATCTATAATGTCTGATTGAAATCCAAAACCCACAGAGAAGTTCATATAGTTTATTCCTAATGGAGTATTGGATAAAAGAAAGGAAGGAAAATGTATTGAACAGAAAAAACTGCAAAATACAGGCCTAAAGAGGAAGGACAGTATTATTGGATTTCTGGTTAGATAAGATCGATTGCCAGGTAAAATGCCAGTCCGCTCATCACCAAACCCAAAATAATTTTAAGTAACACCATATTTTTCTGGGTCTTTTTGGACAGATCATTCCATTTTAATCCAAAATATGCCAGTACCATCACTATCAGAAGCGGCAGGACAAAAAGGAAATTGTAGAGGATTAGAAAAAGAAAACCTTTCAGACGAAGTGACTCACGCTGAGTCATGGCAACGATATAGGGCACATACATCTGACCGGTGCAGATTGCTTCAAGAATCGTAACCAGAAAGCCTGTGGTGATAGAGCCGATAGCAAGACTGGTTCCGCTGAGATTACCCGATATTACCTTATGGATTCGAAGTTTTACTGCTTTTGGCAATTGCAGGCTGATATTTTCGCTCTTTCTGGTCTTTTTGTAAACGAATGCATCTTTAAAGCTCAAAAAAGCAACGGTAACTGCTGCCAAGAATGCTCCCCATCGGATGATCATATAAAGAATGTATCTTCCTTTAATCTGTTCCACGACTCCTTTGAGCCCTAAACCCATTGCCAGATAGGTAACAAATACTGTAGCGGTATAGGTCATGCCGATAACAAGTATCTGTTTACGGGTTCTTTTTTGAGTAGCCATAAAGGAAATAAGAAAAATCATGGTGGCAATGGCACAGGGGTTGATTCCATCTGCCAAGCCGGTAAGAATAGTGCCAACCAGAAAGCCCCAATCCATAGCCTTGTTTTTCAGGAAATTGGTAAGATCCGAACTATCTGCAGTGATTTGTTTAAAGCTGCCTGGATTTTTCCCTATACGTGCTTCAATCATCGTTTCCCCATATTTCATGATGTCATCGAAACCGGTAAGGAAGGTGTCGGGGAAAAAAAGTTCCTGAGAAGCTGTAGATTTGACCTTATATTCATCTTCCATCTTTATCAGTTTAGAGAGTACTGAATCATTATCGGTATCTAAGAAGATTATTTCCAGTGCATCTTTGTGCTTTTTTTGAAGAGGATAAAGAAGCTCTTTTTTTATTTTAAGACACTCACCACAGGTACTTGATCCAAAAAACATTATCTGGAGATTTTCTGCTGTTGAAGCTGTTGGGAGGAGAAAGCTTACTGCCAAAAAAAGAGACAATAAAAGAGAAGAACGCATGAAAATTCGATCCTTTCAGGCAAATCAATAAAAACACAAACCTTTAATAGAAGGAGTTTATTGATTATCCAAAAACAGATACCGTTAAAAAGTTTAAGCTTAAAAATATAAGAAAAATCTTATAAGCTGCAACAAATAGAGCCTGCAAGGCAAGGTTTCTGACTCATATCCGTCTGAATGCTCTGAAAGCATTCCTTAGAATTCCCATCCCAACCCGGTAACCAGGGATCTGATAAAAAATCTCCAGTGAACTCATCTTTTCAGATTCGAAGACCGGGAAGCGAACAAAGAAAAAACCATAAACTGCAAATCTAAGAATTGAAGAAAGCAGAAATAATGATTTCAGTTCCCATCCAAAAAGCGCAGGAAGTCTGGTGGAAAGATATCCGCCCAGAAGACTGCAGAAAAAAACCGATAAGCCGGTGATTGCAGTAGAAATGGAGATTTTTCTCTCAGGTTTGTCTTTACCCGACAAGCTCAGCAGATAGTTAAAGTTGGATAAGTTGTAGCCACTCCAGCATAAACCGGAATAGAAATTTAAGAACCAGATCTGCCAACTGTAACTGGAAAAAAGATAGGGAATTGGAACTGTTGACGCTAAAAAGCCGGTCCATAGGATTACTCTGCGGTTTCCTACGCTGTCTGCAAGTTTTCCCCAGAAAGGAAGAGAGACTATGGTACCAAGAATTGTTGCAGCCGAAGCAATGGAAAGAGTAAAGAAGTCAAACTTAAGATCTCTTACATACCAAACATTAAAAAATGGGCCTGATATGGCTACTGCGCCCTGCATAAGAGCGGCTGAAATGCTGTAAAACAGGAACGAACGGTCTGTTTTTAAATCACTAAACAAAGAGTCATTATTTTGGGAAATGCTTCTTGGTGGTTCGTACTGCAAGGAAAGCATTAAGCTGGAGATGAGCCGGAAAAATGAGGCAGTAAAAAAAACGCAGGCAAAAAAGATCCATGTAGAACTTCCTTTTGTAAATTGCAGGGAGATCAATCCTGCCCCCATTGCACACACAAGTTGAGTGGATGAAAAGAACCGGTTTCTCCAGGCAAAATGCCGTCCTCTTACTGCTGAGGGGACCATATCTCCAACCCAGGCTATCCATAGTCCTGAAACAACATTGCCGCTGAAACCATAAAGACAGAAAATTATGACGTAAATCCAGGAAGCTATCTCCGGAGAAAGCCAACCGGTAAATCCAATAAGGAAAAGAAATAAACTCTGGGAAAGAGTTCCTTTTAATACATAAAATTTGCGCCCTTTTGAGGGGTCCACAAGGTGGGGAATAAGAAATTGCCCTATTGAACTAAGAAATAATGGGAGACTGCTAAGAATCGAAATTGCTATTGGTGGAGCATGAAGAAAAACTGCGGCTGCCACTGAAAAGGTTTCCACCAATGCAAGCATTGCATTGGAAAATATTCCATCCCAAAGACTGTATTTCAGACCTGTGCGATTTTCCTGTCCCCCGATGGGAACTCCGCCTAAACGCAGTTCTTTTTCGGGCAAAGAGATGGGTCTTTTTTCTATGGTTGTGCGGGAAGATTTTTCGACTGTCTGAATAGTATTCACATTTACCTGATGGCTTTTTAAATTCTGCAGAGTAGAAACGATTATTTCGTAGAATCCTGAATTTTTATTGTGCTTCCTTTTTTGATTGGTTCTTCAGGCTTCTTAATCATAAAGTCCGATTTATATATAGAAAAGGTTCAAATTCCAAGCCAGATCATCCATTCATGTTTTAAAAACGTTGATAAAAAGTAAATAATTTTTCTATTCATCTTTTCCTATCCTGAAATCTTAAACCTCATATTCTAACATCTGATATTATTCTATGGCAAAGTATTTGATTATCCTATATCTGAAAATAGTATGCAATCAGGAAAACGGTTTGAACTAAAATGGATGTCCCTTTAGCCACTTACCGGCTTCAGTTTAATCATACATTCACCTTTAAGGATGCTCTGCAAATCATTCCTTATCTGGCAGAGCTAGGTATTTCTCATATTTATGCTTCTCCTGTCTTCAAAGCAAAAAAAGGAAGTCTTCATGGCTACGATATAGCAGATCATAACATGATTAACGATGAGATCGGAAGCTACACTGATTTTGAAAATCTTATAGCCAAAGCAAATGAATACCGTATGGGCTGGATTCAGGACATCGTTCCTAATCATATGGCTATCGATTACCAGAACAAACTGCTTATGGAGCTTTTTGAACATGGGCGGGAGGTGCTTCCATGCCAATACTTCGATATCGAATGGAATCACCAGTATCAGACCATCCGGGGAAGGCTTCTGACACCTATTCTAGGTAATGTATATGGCGATTGTCTGGAAAAAGGTGAAATCAAGTTGGTTTATGATCAGGAGGGATTCAGCCTTTGCTACTACGATCACCGTTTTCCGTTGCGAATTGAGACTTACGCATCGGTAATGGAGCAGGGGCTGGTAAAACTCAAAAATAAACTGGGCTCAGATCACTCTGGACTAATTAAACTCCTGGGAGTATTATTCTCTATAAAGAATCTTCCAGGTATACATCAGGTTGACGAACGAAAACTGCAGTCATCCTTTACCAAATCTATTCTGTGGGATCTATACACTACAGATAATGCCATAAGAGAATTCATAGATTCTACTGTTACCGAAATAAACGGTGTACCAGGAAAGGCAGAAACCTTCTCACTTCTGGATTCCATTCATTCTGAGCAGCTTTTCAAACTCTCGTTCTGGAAAGTTGCTACAGAAGAGCTTAATTATAGGAGATTTTTTACAGTCAACGATCTGATTTCTCTTCGTGTGGAAGATGAACAGGTGTTCAGAAATACTCATCAGCTAATTTTCGAACTGATCAATCAGGGGAAAATAAACGGTTTACGAATAGATCACATCGATGGGCTCTATGATCCTCACACTTATCTCGAGCGTTTACGCCGAAGTGCTTCAGAAACTTATATGGTAGTAGAAAAGATTCTTGGTTTTGATGAAATGCTTCCTACGGTATGGCCTGTTCAGGGCACAACCGGATATGATTTTTGTAACTATGTAAATGCACTTTTCTGTAAAAAAGAAAACCAGAAACTCTTTGAAAAGATCTATTCTGATTTTATCGGAGATACAATCAATTATGAGCCGCTTCTGGTTGAATGCAAAAGGAAAATTATCGATACTCATCTGGCCGGTGATATAGATAATCTTGCTATTCTCATAAAAAATGTCAGCGGTAAAGATCGCAGGGGGACCGATATAACCCTTTACGGTTTGAGGAAAGCTCTTATCGAGCTGATGATCTATTTTCCAGTTTATCGATCATATATCAATGGACAGATTTTCAGCAGCGAAGACCGGATGCATCTTCAGTTGGCCATCCACAATGCCAGAAAGGCACGTCCTGGTCTGTCTCGTGAATTTGCTTTCATTGAAAGATTTCTCTTATTGAAGTTTGATCCCTACGCTACTGATGAGGAAAAGAAGAATTGGACCGATGTGGTAATGAGATTTCAGCAGTTTACAGGGCCTCTTATGGCAAAAGGATTTGAAGATACGCTTCTATATAATTATAATCGGCTAATATCTCTCAACGAAGTAGGCGGCTTTCCCCAGATATTTGGAATTTATACAGAAACATTCCATAACTTTAATAGTAAAAGAATGCGTTTCTGGCCTAATTCCATGAATGCCACCTCCACTCACGATTCCAAAAGAGGAGAGGATATACGTGCCAGAATAAATGTTCTTTCTGAGATTCCGGAAGAGTGGAACCAGCAGATAAAAAAATGGGCCAGAATAAATAATCCTCTCAAAGTAAATAGTGAAAATGGATTAATTCCAGATGCCAACGATGAATATCTTTTTTATCAGACCCTTATAGGATCCTTTCAACCCGATGAAGATCAGAAGCTATATAAAACCAGAATGTCCGATTTTATGCTTAAAGCAATCAGAGAAGCTAAAGTACATACAGATTGGATCGCTTATAACACCGTATATGAAAAAGGATTACTCTCCTTTATCCAGAGAGTGTTAGACCATGAATCTTCCGGTTTTTTCGATGAATTTATCCCCTTTCAGAGCAAAATTGCCAAATATGGTCTATATAACTCCTTATCTCAGACATTGATAAAAATCACTTCTCCTGGAGTACCCGACTTTTATCAGGGAACAGAGTTATGGGATTTGAATCTGGTCGATCCGGATAATCGAAAACTGATCGATTTTGAAAAACGCAAAAAGCTGTTAAACGAATTAAAACAGGTGCCCATTTCAGAATATCCAGATTTTATCCAGTTTTTATTAACCAAATGGCAGGATGGAAGAATAAAGCTGTTTTTAATTTATAGATGTAATAAGGCCAGAAATGACCGCCCCGAGCTTTTTAAGGATGGTTTTTATATTCCTGTTATCTGTGGGGGAGAGTTCAAAGAAAATATCGTGGCATTTGCCCGCAAATTGGATTCTCAATGGGCGGTGGTGGCTGTACCTCGTTTTTTAACCAGTATTATCAAAGAAAATCAGATCCCAATTTCCAACGAAATATGGGCTGACACATTCATTCAATTACCTGCAGATATAGCGGCTACTGAACATAACTGGTACAATGTGATCACCGGTGAATCGCTGCATCTTGATAACCAGATAAAGATTGGAGTGCTGTTCAGGTTCTTTCCTGGAGCATTTCTGGTTAACCTTTGATTCTCCTGCACTTTAAAATTTTACTCACATCATTTATATTTACTCTCTTTATAATCGGATTTCAGCAGTTGAAACACTCAACTTTAGCGAAACTGGTTAAGGTTACTTTTCATTATTCTCCCCAAGGAGTGAGTTAAGATGCTTGATATCCAGAAAATCAGGGATAATCCGGAGCTGGTACAGAATGCAGTTAAAAATAAAAAATGTGTGATAGACATTAAGGAATTGCTGAGCCTTGATTCGAAACGCCGTGAAATAATCAAGGAAGTAGAAACACTTAAGAACCAAAGAAACACTTTTTCTCCCCAGATTGCTGTTCTAAAAAAAGAGAAAAAGGATGCTACGGAATTATTAATGAAGATGAAAGAGGTTTCCGATTCAATTAAAAATTTGGATCAGGAACTTAATAATGTAAATCAAAAAATAGATGAAATAATGATTCGCATACCCAATATGGCCCATAGCAGTGTTCCGCATGGAGAAAGCGAAAAAGACAATGTGGTAGTATTTGAATGGGGAGAGACTCCTGAATTCGATTTCAAACCAAAAGATCACATTGAGATTGGAACTGCACTGGATATTATTGATTTCCCCAGAGGTGCAAAGGTCACTGGAGCCGGATTTCCGGTTTTAAAAGGGCAGGGGGCTCTTCTTGAACGTGCATTGATCAATTTTTTTCTCGATACTCATACCCGCAAAAACGGATATGTGGAGATTTTTCCACCTTTCATGGTTAATCGGGCCAGTGGATTTGGAACCGGGCAGCTTCCTAAAAGTGAAGAACAGATGTATTACGTAAATGAAGATGATCTTTTCTGTATTCCCACAGCAGAAGTTCCGGTAACCAATCTTCACCGTGATGAAGTGCTTGAAAGCAAAAATCTTCCCGTAAAATACTGTGCCTACAGTGCTTGTTTCAGGCGTGAAGCTGGTTCCTATGGTAAAGACACCAAAGGCTATTTAAGGGTTCATCAGTTTAACAAAGTTGAACTGGTAAAGTTAACTGAACCTGAAAAATCCTACCATGAGCTTGAACTGCTCAGAAAAGATGCGGAAGGAATTTTGCAGGCTCTGGGTCTTCGTTACAGAACCCTTGCCTTGTGCGATGCAGACCTCTCATTTGCTGCTGCAAAATGTTATGATCTGGAAGCCTGGGCTCCTGGAGAGGGAAAATTTCTGGAAGTTTCTTCGTGCAGTAACTTCGAGGATTTCCAGGCCAGAAGAATGAATATAAGATATCGTCCTGAAGGTCAGAAACCACGTCTGGTGCATACTCTTAACGGAAGCGGTTTAGCAACTGCCAGAATTCTGGTGGCAATACTTGAAACATATCAGACTAAAGAGGGGCTGGTGAGAGTTCCTGATGTTCTTAAACCTTATATGAACGGACTGGAATTTATTGGAGCAAAATAAATTTTTCTTATCTGTTGAAAGGTAAGGACAAAGTGTCTATTGCTAACAAAAAGATACTGTGGATCAGTGATGAAATTGATTATTTTCGTTCTCAGATTTCTTTTCTGGAAACGCGGGGGTATAGCGTTATCCCAATACAGATCTGCAATGAACTGCCGGAACTGATCGGACAATACGTTAAAACTACCGATCTTATTATGATCGACAGCAAAGCCGATGGAACTGATCTCTTTTCGATTATTTCTACTATAAGAAAAATTGAATCAAATCTGCCGATTGTTTTAATATCCAGAAACGATTCTGAGAATATCGGTAAAAACACCCATGCAGCCAAAATCGATGCTGTTATATCTAGACCTTTCACTACCAGTCAGTTTTTAACTATATGTAAAAAACTTCTGAACGTATCCCCGGTTCCAAAACAATTAAAAGAAGCTTTTTTACGAAGCTATTCTGAAATAAAAACTTTATTAGGAAGAAATGTCACCATCAAAGAGTATTACAAGGTATATGAAAAACTACTGTTTTGGGAGCAGGAAATTGAGAATTGTGGTGATGAAAGTTTACGTCAGGCCCTAGCTGGACTACTATCGGATATCGATTCTGCATTTTCCAATTTTATCATTCAAAATTATGGACCATGGATAAATGCTAAAACAGAAGCTGCTCTTTTAGGGCATAGGGTGATAGAGAAAAGGATAATACCTCTATTAAACGAAGGTAAAAAGTGTCTGCTTGTTGTCATGAGCGGAATGCGTTTGGACCAGTATCTGTACATTGAAAGGGCACTGGGAAAATTATTTAATGTTAATAGACAGTATTTTGTGGCTACCTTGCCTTCTGCAGAGGAATTTTCCCGCAACTCCTTCTTTGCAGGGGAACTACCTTCCCAGATTGACGCCAAAAATCAGGGGCTTTTAAAGGAACCAGACAAAAAAGATAAGTTGAGCCCCAACCGAATGGAAAACCAGCTTCTTTTTCAGAAATTTGCCAATAACGGAGAAATAATATCAGATCAGGAACCATATTATTCAGTTATAAAGCCTTCTGATGATGCCTTTTCAATATTATCCATAATTAAGTCCTGTCAAAAATCCAGACTGATTTCGATGGTGCTTGATATAGAAGAACATATCTACTGTCTCAATTTAACAGATCAGGAACAGATGGGCTTTCAAAGTGATGAAAGTGTCAGAAGATTGCTTACCGATATCTGGTTTCAAAAGTCGGAAATTTTAAAAGCCATAGAAGCACTTGCTACTCAGGATATAACTCTGATTATTACCTCCGATCATGGTTCGGTTCTTTGTAACAGGGCAACTGAAGTCTACAATACAGAAGAGCTGATGAAAAATCGCAGGTATAAATTTGGAGTGGATATTTCTGCAGATGAACGCAGAGTTGTATTTATCCCGGAACCATCCCATTTTGGGTTGCCTTCCTCAGGTGAAGGGATGAACTGCATTATCGCAAAAGAAAACTATTATTTTGCACATCCCGAAAAATTTGAATTTTCTCGTAAAGAATACAGGGCAAGTTTCCAAAAAGGTGGTATTTCCCTTGAAGAATTAGTAATGCCTTTGGGGACCTTTCAACCGAAAGCAGAATGATTTGCAGTTATATACCAGTTCAGTAAAACAGACCCGCCAGGCTGGTTCCAGATTAGCTAAAATAGCGAAAGCTGGTGATGTCTATATTCTGGATGGAGATCTGGGCACCGGTAAAACAGAATTTGTACGTGGGTTTACAGAATCATTAGGCGGCAATGCCATTGTCAGAAGTCCCAGCTTCTCTATTCTTAACATTTATCATACAGGTAGCATCGATGTATACCATTTCGATTTTTATCGCCTGAGTGAGGTTTCTGAACTTGAAGAGTTGGGTTTCGAAGATTACATATATAGTGATGGAGTTTGTCTGGTAGAATGGGGATCTCTTTTCAGAGAGCATCTTCCACCAGAAGCCAGAACCATTCGTTTTTCGGATATGGGAGAATGTCAACGAGTTCTGGATGCAGACTTTGAATTTTAAAACATGCGTAAACTGGAGCTATTTATAAACAAAGAAATGCTGTTTCTTCCAAATAACACAAAGTTTTTAACTCTATGAACTCTGCGCCAATTTTCTTCGTGTTTAAAGAAAACCTTCTTGTTTAGAAAACTTAGTTTTAGGTAGTGCTTTTTTGTTAAATCAAACGAATACCACTGACAATAATATCAATTATTATCATCAGTATTTTCACTCTTGTCCTTTGAATATGATGTGCTGCTGTCAGTTGCAGGGAAAAGCCGGTCTGCATTGGCTAGTAACCATCTGGCACGCTGCTGATAAATCGTATTCTGCAATTTCAGGGATGGCCGTTTCTGAATGTTTACCGATAAAGCCTTCTGAAGCATCTCAATAAATTCTGCATGATTGTTACTTTTTATGCTCAGTGAAGTGGCGCATGTTATGTAAGGGGAGATCTTTTCTCCTGAAGAATAAGTAACCGCCTTTTGAAAATGCTCTCTGGCTTTATCATCGGAACCGCCTAATGCTTTTGGTATAGAAGCCCTGTAGGCGCACAGAATTTCATGAGCTGCCCCACAATCATATTGATCGTTTAATTCTACAACTCTAAACATGAGTGAGGCTGCCTTTTTAACTGTCATGCCAAGAGCAAGATCAGAACGATCTGCGATAATTGCTGCCATCCAGGAGGCGGAACACCAGTAAAGAAATGATGTGTCTGCCTGGCTGGTCAGGGCCAGTGCAGAATCAGCCGTTTTACCTTTGAGAAGTGTTGTAAAACCGGGATGGCGAAGCTCCAGGCCACGCAAGCAGTAATCACGACCCCTCAAAAGAAGTTTTTTGGCCCGTTTTCTTATCGCTTTTTTCTGATCTGCCATAGAGTCAGGCAGTGTATCTGAAGGAAATAGGATAAATGCCTGTGCATAAAGGCAGAAAAGCTTACCTGTTACCAGATATAGTTCTGCATTCATGCTATCTTTCTCCAGAATCGTTTCATAGAATTTCATGGTAAACGGAAGAGCTTCTCTGACCAGCTCCGGATCATCTTCACCGGTAAAAACTGTACTTTGTTGATTGGAGAGTGTCTCACTTACCTTTTTAACTGCAAGTCGTGAAACAGAACAGCTTTGCAGAAAAAACATCAGGAATGCAAAAAAAATTAAGTTTTTTAGAGGCATAATCGTACTTTTTGACAGGAGCCTGGCAATTAAAAAAGGTCGAAATCTGATTTTGAATAATTTCGTTTGAAATATAAAAGTACTATAATAATGGCGTTAAGGAAAGTTTCTTTAACCTGATTCGGAAGAATGTTTGATATGAGCCCTTTGGATTAGCGATTTCAGGTAGTTTAGAAATCCCAAATCTCAAACATTCTAAACAAATCACGACAGGAAATAAACGGTGTAAATTGAAATTTGATAGTTTCCTTGACCTTTTATCCCTTTTTCGGATTTCAAATTTTTCTGCTTCCATTTCTGTTTAGAATTTCAAACATTGTAATTTGGAATTTATGATTTGTGATCTCCCTCTGATTATAATGGCTCCCGTAGTTACGAAAAACTTATTTTATCCCTTCGGAATCCTGAAATAAAGAAGCCATTTTTTCCCGGAGGAATCATTATGAACTTGGACAATGTAATCAGAAAAGTACCCAATTTCCCAAAACCCGGAATTCTTTTTTACGATATTACCAGCATCTTTCTCAATCCGGACGCATTCAGATTTGTGGTTGATGAGATGATGCGGTGTTATAAAGATATTCAGATTGATGGAATCATATCAATTGAGAGCAGAGGGTTTCTGTTAGGTGCTTGTTTTGCTTATAATAAAGGATTACCACTGGTACTGGCCCGAAAAAAAGGCAAACTACCGGGAAAAACCATCTCACAAAGCTATTTACTTGAGTATGGTTCAGCAACACTGGAGATTCATGAAGCAGACCTTATTCCTGGTAAACAGTGGTTGATAATTGATGATCTGATTGCTACCGGAGGAACACTTCAGGCAGTGGCCAGCATGATAGAGAAAGCCGGAGCAAGTGTCGCAGGAATCTTCTCCATTATTGGACTTCCGTTTCTGAATTATCATGAAAAAATAGGCAAATATAACCCCAAAACACTCATAAATTATCATAACGAATAAATATGTTACAAAAATCAATTAAAGAAATATTGCATTTGCCTCAGGCAGGCGTAAATGTCACTGCTAACGGATGGGTCAGAACCCGTCGCGATACCAAAGAGTTCTCTTTCCTGGAAATAAATGATGGATCATGTCTGGCTAATTTACAGATCATTGTACCTCAGAATATGACCGGATACCAGGATGTGCTGAAAATCAATACTGGTGCAAGTGTAACTGTCGAAGGAGTTCTTAAAGATTCTCCTGGAACAAAACAGCGCTTTGAAGTGGAAGCCCAGAGAATTAATCTACTTGGAACAGCTCCTGCGGATTATCCGCTTCAGAAAAAAAAGCATAGTTTCGAATATCTCAGAGAAATTGCTCATCTGAGGCCAAGAACCAATTCCATCGGAGCAGTTGCAAGGCTGCGAAGCTCTTTGAGCTTTGCAATCCATACCTATTTCCAGGAACACGGATTCTCTTATGTACACACACCCATAATCACAACCAGCGATTGTGAAGGTGCTGGTGCAATGTTCAGAGTTTCTACTCTTGATCCGCAGAATCTGCCGCGTACAGAAGATAATCAGATCGATTATTCCAAAGACTTCTTTGGTAAACCTGCAAGTCTTACGGTAAGCGGTCAGTTGGAGGGTGAGATTTACGCTCTGGCTTTAGGAAGAATCTATACCTTCGGTCCTACTTTTCGGGCAGAAAACTCCAACACTCCAAGACACCTGGCTGAGTTCTGGATGGTGGAACCGGAAGTTGCATTCTTCAGATTACAGGATGATATGGATCTGGCAGAGGATTTTGTGCGATACCTGGCCAGCTATTCACTGGATAAGTGCTGTGAAGACATCAAATTCTTTAACGATAGAATCGATAACCAGGTTATAGCCAGACTGGAGAATATCGCAAAAGAACCATTTGTCAGGCTTGCCTATACCGATGCAATCAAGACTCTGGAAAAACAGAACAGCTCTTTTGAATACAAAGTCCACTGGGGCTGTGATTTGCAATCGGAACATGAACGTTACCTCACAGAAACCGTTTTTAAAAAGCCGGTGATAGTATTTGATTACCCTAAAGAAATAAAGGCATTCTACATGCGGCTAAATGATGACAACAAAACGGTCAGGGCTATGGATGTACTGGTGCCAAGAATAGGTGAACTGATTGGTGGAAGCGAAAGAGAAGAACGATACGATGTGCTGCTTGATAAAATTAAACAGCAGGGTCTCAAGGAAGAAGATTACTGGTGGTATCTGGAACTTCGTAAATACGGGAGTACACAACATGCAGGTTTTGGCTTAGGTTTTGAGCGACTGCTTCTTCTGGCTACTGGAATGCAGAATATTCGTGATGTGATTCCTTTCCCCAGATTTCCGGGGAACGCAGAGTTCTAAAAAACGCCAAGCATCTTAACTCTGTGTTTTATTTCTGATTCTTTTTTGGGGATATGATTTCTAAATCTTCTCTGCAATAAAAACCTCTTTTCATTTAAGAACCAGAAACTAAAACGCAGAGGTTACAAAGCACACAAAGGGAAAATGCTTCGAGTTTACTTCTGTACCATTTTCACCAGATATGTCCCATAGGGTAAAGCAAAATCGGCCTGAAGATTGAATTTGCTTTTAGTAATCGTACTATATCTGAGCACTTTACCAGCAAGTGAATATACTGTAACAGAAGTCTGAGTCTCTGCAGCAGAATTAGGAACTGTAATTATCTGGTTACTGAAAGCAGCAATCAGGCTGCTGTGATGCTTCTTTAGAGGTGTTTGTATCTTTTGGGAAATCGTGCCAACAATCGGATCGTTGTAGTACCTGATACTTGGCTTTTCAGGCGGCATTTTCATACCATCACCCAAAAAGAAACCCGGATGAGGAGGCTGGTTATAAGCCACATTCTGCCATGCAATAGCCAGACGATACTGCCGATCATGCATCAGAGTATATAGTTTATGATTTGTAGAAATGGTAGTGGTGAAAATGCGTAATTTACCACTGCAACTGAAAATCACCTCTTCGCGCCAGTCGCCAAAGAGATCCGCCGAAAGCACAGGATTCGATTTTGTTCCATTTATAGAAGTACATCCGGTGGCGGTAAGAAGAGCACTGCCGCCATATTTAGTTACCTGATTGCCATCGAGCAACTCCCGCAACAGATCACCATCCCACCAGCACAAGAAATTGGCCGAGCTGGGGGTCTGACCGGCACTTTTATTTTTACAGCTTCGAAGATCGGGAGTTCCTCCCCAACATTCCATCCCTGCATGAGCGGTAGTTACATCTGCAGATACACCTCTGCCGACATCCTGTTTTTCAGCACCACCCCATAGTAGCTCGCCGGTTTTGGCATCAAATAGAGTATATCCAAATCTTCCAGCATCCCCTTTTTTGTTTTCATGAATAGACCAAAACTCCAGGCCTGGTCTTTCCGGGTCGATATCGCACAAATGTCCGGCATCACCATGACCTTGGCCGCTTGTCCATAACCCCTTGCCATTATCATCGATACAGCACGCACCAAAAACGATCTCATCTTTTCCGTCCTGATCAACATCACCAACGGCGAGGTTGTGATTTCCCTGCCCGGCATATTGGGCGTATCCCTTGTCAGAATCGAAAAACCACCTTTCTGTCAGCTTTCCATCACGCCAATCCAGAGCCCAAAGTGTCGTTCGTGTATAATAACCCCGACATGTTATAACAGAGGGCTTGACACCATCAAGATAGGCAACCGCTGCAAGGAAACGATCACCTCGGTTTCCATAATTGTCACCCCAGTCTCCGCTCCGGTTTGGTTTATATTCGACGGTAATCAATTCAGATCCATCTTTGCCACTAAAAATGGTGTAATACTCCGGGCCGTCCAGGATTCTGCCACTTGTACTGTTCCGGTAACTTTTGCTGTGATCTGCAACAGCCGCAGGTCCGGTCTTAAGGAAACTGCCCGTACCGTCTTTAGTTCCTGGAGCAGTTTTGCAGGCGATTTCTGCAATCCCATCGCCATCAAGATCATAGACCATAAACTGAGTGTAGTGAGCACCTTCGCGAATGTTTACTCCCAGATCGATCTTCCACAGAAGTTTTCCATCCAGCTTATAGGCGGAAAGTTTCGGTTCACCGGTAACACCATCATTGGCATTGTCCTGAGGATTTTTTTCTTCTTTAAGTATGATTTCATATGATCCATCCCCATCAAGGTCTCCACAACTTGCATCACCCGCAGTATATCCGGTGGCGTTTTGAAGCGGTATTTCGATATAGTTGTTGGATAGAGTGAGTTCTGCCTTATTTGCTTGCATTTCTATACCATTGATGATTGCTCTGACCGAGTATTCACCACTTCCGCCACTTTTATCTTCATAGCAGGTGGCATCCGTTATCGGTTGGCTGTTAAGTTTCTGAGAACCCTTATAAACATTAAAAGCCGTTTCGTAGCCTTCATGCCCCAGTAGACGCCAACTGAGAAAGTAGCCGTTAGCCGTCTTTACTGCAACAAGACCACGGTTGAGATTTTCCATGTATGATTGAGCTTTTACAGATATCGATCCCATTGTTATTACTAAAGATATTATGATTAATCTCAAAATATGGTTCGAGTTCATATCTCCTCCTGGATCATAATTACAATGAAGATAAAATATTCTAATTTTCTGATAATATCTACTCTAAATTTGGATTGGTACAGTTTATGGCTGATAATGTGAGAGTGTGTATGGTTTGGAAATTAAGAGGTTCACAGGTTTTGGTTAATGCGCCCCGTGGGATGATGGGCGATTCTTTGCCATCACCAAATTTAGATATCATGAATTCAGGCAATTATTGGATATTATTTATTGCCAGACATGTATCAGCTTTTCATATCTTTTACCGGTGCCTTTTTCTTCAAGAACAAAAAGATAAAGGCCACTACCTGTAGAAGAAATGTTAAGTTTAAGCTGATTGACACCCGGTTGGACTCTCTGCGAGATTGCCGGTAAAACCGTTCGACCGCAAAGATTATACAATCGATATCTGATCGTTAGTTCTTTGGGCATATAAAAAGTAACTAAGCCGTCAGAAAACTTCAGATTTGAATTCCAGATATGTAGATTTCTTTTTTCTTTTGACTGGTTAACACAATTGTGCAGGTGTTCATCAGAAAAAGCGAAAAGATCCAGATTCGGTCCGCCATCATTGAATAATGAAGTGAAAGTTATCAGATTATTACCCTTCAAGAGTTTTACTCTGACTTTTATACTTTTCCAATCTGTCCAGGAAGAGCCTGGTGGAAAAATGATTGAATCAATCTGAACTGTATCGTTAACGGAAACAGAGAGTATTCTGTCTGCAGTACTGCCATTTGCATAACGGAGGATAAGTGGAAAATCAGAATTGATATCGGCGCACAGAGATATCGTTACAGCAGAACCTTTTTCATTAGTAAGGTTTAAATATCCTCTTCCAATGAACCCATAATTGGTATTTTCAAAAACACCATCAAACTCCAAAGCATCTTCACCCTGAATCAATCCGCTGCAGGATTCTAAGCCAGTCTTACCGCTTGTACAAATTCCGCAGGTGTCCACAAAAGCACTGCCTCCCCAGTCGCCATTACAATCCTGTTGACAAGGCTTTTTATCAGTCGTCCCATTTACACAAACACCGCAATTATCTATAAAGGCAAAGCCGCCTTTTACTCCAGCACAATCTTCAATAGTATCGGGAGTGCAGGGGTCGAAATCTGTAACAGCTACCGGCCAGCCATCCTGCCATAAAAGTGTACTGATTTTAAGTTTTGACACCCCATTTTGGGATGCATCATAATAATGATAAGACATATATTCTTTGTCGTTTTCAGAAAAGAAACCAAAGTGACCCGGTCCGATAAAGCGACCTTCAGTTTTTAGAATAACAGTACCACCACCATTACTGGTGCGATTGCCGTTTTTATCCAGATAAGGACCTGTTGGAGTAGGGGATCTGCCTACATTTATATAATAAGTGCTGTTTATACCATCGCAGCATTTCCCCCTATTGAAAAACAGATAATAATAATCTCCGTGATGAATAATACCGGCAGCTTCAGGATCATTATTAGCTAAATAATGAAGAGCACTTCTGTTGATTGGTTTTCCTGTAGTGGAATCGATTTCTGTTATCACAATACCTGACCAGAAAGAGCCGTAAACCAACCATACCTTTCTATCATGACGAATAATAGCAGGATCTATGGCATTATGATCGGAGGAATTATTTGTGTAAACCACCATTCCTTCATCATTCCATTTAGGATTATTAAGAGATGAAGTTGTTGCCAGACCGATTGCGGATTGACGTGATCCAAAACTTGAACAGGAATAATAAACATGCCATCGGTTGTTCATATAGATGATATCGGGTGCCCAGAAGTGACCGCTAAAAGCTGGAACGTAATTGGTGATCCATGAAGGAAATCCAGATGAAAAAATTTTTCCACCCAATTGCCAGGTGCAAAGATCTGTGGAATATGCATATTCCACGCCATTACTGGTATAAAAGGTGTAATAGCGGCCATTTTCCTTTACTATAGTAGAGGGATCATGTAACCCGTAATCTTCCTGTGCAAATACTGATGTAAAGAATATAAAAACGACTAAGAAAAACGGGCAAAAAGGATTAAAAATTGTTTTCAATGATTAATGCCTCTGGTTTAATAACAATATTTTGGTTTACCTGCATTCTTTTTTTGTTAATATAGCCACAGTTTAGTTAAAACATAAGATAAAAATGAGTAAATGATCCACCTCAAAAGGCTGCGATGTGGGATTTAGGAGATCCTTTAACCGGATTACCGCAACTGATGTGTACGCAGTCGCATAATACATTGAATTGATAAGAATTGAAGGTGTTGAAGGTTTTATCTACAAGATGAGAAAGTTGCTGAATAATTTTAGTAAGCAATCCCGATTATTATCGGGACGCGAATGCGTCCGCATCCAACGGCGGATTTTTTCTCATCGCCTTAACGGATAATGGTCAATGGAACAATTGCTGTACTATTTTCCATCTTTATCTTTGCTAAATAAAATCTGTTAGCCATCTTGCCGGAAATCGGTACAAATGCTTCTTTGCGGTTATTCATGCTTTGTGCGATTACTTTTCCGGTTATGTCAAAAACCATAATTGAATGAC
Source organism: uncultured Fibrobacter sp. (assembly GCA_964472925.1). Taxonomy (GTDB): domain Bacteria; phylum Fibrobacterota; class Chitinivibrionia; order Chitinivibrionales; family Chitinispirillaceae; genus JAAYPC01. The sequence goes on from CAYYNL010000001.1 coordinate 50,051, forward strand.
ATTTGGTCTCCTTTGGAATGGAAAAGAGGAGTCCATTTGCCGTATAAGACCAGGAAATATTAAAAGGTGAATTTTTATTACTCTCTGATAGTCTAATTGACATGGGAATATAATCAGGAGGTACAGTATATATTTTTTCCAGATTTCCGGTCACACAGAATTTGCTGAGCATTATTGAGTTTTCATTACCGCTTGGCAGTTGAACCTGAAAGCGGATTGCGGTGGTTTTGGATAGATCCAGTCTTTTTTCACCACCAAATCTGGGTTTAAAGTTACTGATTGGAAGCTTATATTCGCTTGCAGTAGCGTTGAGATAGAGAGAATCTTCGTGAAAGTTATAATCACTGACATCTGAGGTAATAATTTGCACTGATACACCCAGGGGAGTACTGGATTTTGCATTGAAAATTAAAGTGTCTATACCAGTCAGATCAAGATTTCCTTCAGGTGTCGTGCAGTTCCACTCCAGTGCTGCGTATGGATCAAAACCCAGATTACCCTGATCAAGATGGTAGGACCAAACGATCCATTTTGTATTATCATTTGTTTTAACCTTCAGTTCTTTAACAGATGATTTTCCTGCTTTCCCTTCATAGCTGTCCAGATAGCTCTGCCAGACATTTCCAATAAACGGATTCAGGTCATCATCTCTGAAATCATCAATAATGAGCCGTTTGTTTTCCATCAGGTCAAAAGATTTACCAAGCCATACTTTATAACTGACTGGCTTTGTTAGACCTCTGGCGGTGACAAATACGTTATACCATCCTTGTCTCATTATAGCGCCATTGGATGCAAGGCCATTCCAACTGACAAACAGAGTTTCTCCTGTACCAGAGAATATCCTTATGTCCGAACTGTCGGTGTGAATAATCTCGACACTCCAGCGGGCAAGTTTGTTGAACACCCCATTAACAGTGAATGGGGCAATTGAGGCATTAAGATCACGAGTGGAGAAGGATGGTTCTTTCTTCCAGGTCAGTGGGGTAAAAGGATCGGGATCTTTCAGATCATCCCATATATTTGTAAAAACACCTGAGAGCATGGAAGCTCCAAACCAGGCCAGAAACTGATCGAAATACATCTCATTGTGAAGGGTGTCTTCATTGTTGGGATCATTTGATTTTCCCCAGTAATCTGCACCAGGTTCATAGTATTTGAGAAGCTCATCACTGAATGCCTGAGCCAGTTTAGTATCTCCAACTGCCATTGCCGCACATGCCCACATTCCTATAGTCAGGTGGCTATGTTCGGCTCTGGGGCGTTTAACATTATTTCCCAGGGTGAATGAATCGATTTCAGGAACAACATTACCATCCATCTGGAAAAAGTTCGCATTTTCTGGTGATCCAATAAAATCTATCGCATTTTTAAGAAATGTTTTGGCCCGTGGTTCTCCATACCAGAGATAATCGGTTCCCAGTCTCCAGTAGATGCGGATGGCATCTTTGTAGAGATGTTTACTTTCTGCATAGGTGTTGTAACCTGCTGCCTTGGGCTCACCTTCAGAATTGGTGAAGTCTGGAATCAATCCTTTGGGATAGCCTTTCGATTTAGTAATGATGTTGTAGCATTCATCGATCAGACCTTTCCAGTTGTGGTCCTGCGCTTCAAACTCATCGAAAACCCGGTAAAATGCAGGGGCAAAATACCCTGGATTCAACAGATCCTTTCCCCCCCAGGAATTTCCAGGTTTGAGGTACTTGCCATCCTCGACCATTGAATTCCAGATATTATTAATTAGATCATTAGCCCGCTGTGCATAGGTCGCACCTTTAGGGCTGGTGTGTTCGGTCCAGATATTTTTTTTAACCAGTTGATCTGCAAAGATCAGGCATAATGCGATATCCTGCTCGGCATCGGTTGCAGCACCTGATTCCACCCGATTATTAAGATGAATTCGCCAATTATAGTGCTTATACTCGCTGTCATAAAGGTGGGTTTCACCAGCATCCCAAATCATATTAAAATATTTTTGATCGTTACAGAATAATGCCAGAATCATCCCATAGCCGATTCCTTCAGAAACGGCATCTCCGGGTGATTCGGAATATGGCCGGTGAATCATTTTGATTTCAAAAGGATCAACATTTCTTTTTTTAATGCCTTGCCATGTTTTAAGAAGGATAGAGTCGTAAGGAGTATCAACTTTGGGGAGCGATGAGGGGAAAGGCAATAGAGTTGCCGAGACATTTATATACCAAAAAAGAGTGCAAAAGAACAGAATACTTTTTTTGGGAAAACATAGATTCATTATCATTCACCTCAGCAGATAACAGGTTTAATAAAAGATGACAATTTTTCTTTTTAGTGTATTACAAATTAAATGGAGTTCAAGGCTCTGGAAAAAAGAAAAACAGAAGGAAAACTACTGGGGGGACAAATTCAAAGCCTTGAAAAATAAAGAATTAGAAGCCGATGGAAATGTTCTTGGCAAAGGTTTTCTTTAGTGTAAAGTGAACTGGCAATTTAAAGAAATTTAATAAGTCTCTTATTATTTATACTTAGAGACTACTCAGTTCTGATCCCCCCCAGTTGAACTTCGCGGATAAATTTCAGATAAGAGCAATCATGTCCCTTACAGCCGAATCGATACCGATCAGTGAAGCACGGGAAATGATAGAATGGCCAATATTGAGTTCTTCAATAAACTCGATCTGAGCTACAGGGCCTACATTTTGATAATTGAGGCCATGACCGGCATTAACGTGAAGACCCAATTTGTTGGCAGCCAAAGCAGCATCCTTTAATTTTCCAAGCTCTTCAAATCGTGCTCCCGCCGATGTTGCATTAGCGTAAGCTCCGGTATGAAGTTCTATATGAGTGGCACCAACTCTTCTGGCTGCTTTGATTTCATTGAGATCTGGAGTAATGAAGAGACTTACCAGAATATGATTATGGCGGAATGTTTCTATTGCTTTGGCAAACTCTTTTTCATGCTCTCGTACCGATAATCCGCCTTCCGTGGTTCGTTCCTCCCGTCTTTCAGGAACCAGAGTTACCATAAATGGCAGCACATCGATAGCGATTTTCATGATTTCAGAAGTGAGGGCCATTTCCAGATTAAGATGAGTTTTTACGACCTGTTTAAGTATATAAATATCCCTGTCCTGAATGTGACGGCGGTCTTCCCGAAGATGAGCGGTAATTCCGTGTGCACCTGCAAGCTCTGCCAGAACTGCTGCCTGGACCGGATCTGGATCGTTGCCGCCGCGAGCCTGTCGGATGGTTGCAATATGATCGACATTTACGCCAAGTGTAGCCATTAACATTCCTCCTGTTTCAGGAACAAAGAATTTTTAGTTTTCTTTAACCAATCATCGGAATCTGCTTTAAAAATCTACTTTTTTTTTAATCTGTAAGCAATTTTCCCTCATTGGGGTGATTCAGAATTTCAGAAACGTATACCAGTTGTATTCCGTTTTGCTTGATTTGGGGGAGAGTGTTCTGGAGTGCGGTGATAAATGAGTCCGAAGCGCGTCCCCTGACCAGAACTTTGCCAGTTTTCTGAGCCAAAACAGCACAGTAACGAAGGGAATCTCCAATAATTTCGGCTGAATTATCTGAATTTATGGTAAAATCGATTTTCTGGTAGGGAAGTTGAATTTTTTTGGCTATGGATTCAGCTATGGATTTTTTACTTTCAGAGGTGATTATAAAGTAGCCATGGTGTTTTTGAATTTCTTTAAAGATAATTTTCATTACACGAGAGTCTTCCAGAACCCTATTTCCATAGAAATTGCAGAAACCAGCAAAACTAGGTATTGCATCTGTTGCATCTTTAATAATAGTTTTAATTCTTTCCTCAGGATAGTCAATTTTAATTTTAATCCCGTCATATTTTGAGTATGATTCAGGAAGAGGTTCCATGGGAAGCATGATTAAAATTTCCTTTTTGTATTCGTTTGCTATCTGTGCAGTCCAGGTGGAGAGACGACGAGAACTGACCATGGAGACTGAGACCGGTTCTGTAAAAGAGAGAAATGCTGCAGTGGTTTGATCTGCCTTAAATCCGAAGTCTTCGACCAGAATTGCCATTTTTGCAGTATGGCTGAAAAAAGTGGAGGAACGTAGTACTTTTAATTTCAATTGAGGGAGATTTTTTTTCTGAGCATTATAAGACAGCTCTGCTCCCTTTTTCTCAGACTCAAAACTACAATCTTTAAGGCGATATCCTGCGGAAGTGAGTGAGGATGAGATATACCAGATGATCCATTCCATCGGTTTCCCTTTGGGTACTGTAATCTTTATATCCAAAACAGAATCGAGTGAAGAAATGTTCTTTGGTATTTGTGATTCTGGAACCTCCAGATCTTTAAAACATTGGATTAAAACAGAATCAAAAGGGATCTCTTTGTTAAAGGAATGTGGTTTTTTTTTACTGGCAAGAGTTAGTTTGAAATTGGATTGGAAATAATCGGAACGAATACCAATAATTATTAAAAGTATAAAAAAAATCAACGAGAAAAATGTAAGTATTAGTCTTTGCCGCATTGGTTTTTCTGTTATCAGTGGTTTTTTTAATGAAACACTAAAATAGCCATTTTCTGATAGTGGTGGCAAGTTCAGATAGAAATCAGATGAAAAAGAGATCAATTAAAGTTCCGGTAATTCTGGGGCCGACAGCGATTGGCAAGAGCGCAATGGCACTGGAAATTGCAGAAAAACTTCAGTGGGAGATACTTTCCTGCGATTCGCGACAGGTGTACCGAAAGATGAATATTGGTACAGCAAAACCATCTCCAAGTCAACTTGCGAGAGTTCCTCACTGGCTTATAGACACTTTGGATCCTTCAGAAAGTTATTCGGCATTTGGATTCACCAAAGATGCTCTGCAGATAATCAGGAGCAGGGCAGCTTCTGGTAAAACGGTTATGATTTGTGGAGGAACAGGGCTTTATTTTAAATGTTTAAGTGAGGGAATTGTTGCTCCGGTAGATTCTGATCCGCTCGTAAGAGAAAAGTTGATGAAAGAAGCACAGAATGATGGGGTTTCTGCTTTGTATAATCAACTTATGATAAATGATCCTGATTCAGCTGCAAAGATTCACGCAAATGATTTACAGCGGATAGTGCGGGCCTTAACAGTTTTTTATCAGACTGGCATACCTTTCTCAAAAATCAGAAGAGAAAAAAAAAGGGCAGAGGATTTGGAATTTAAAGTGGTTAAACTGACCTGTGATCGACAGTGGTTATATGAACGTATTAATAACAGAGTAATAGAAATGTTTGATAATGGACTCTGGGATGAATTTCTGGGATTGATTAAACAGGGGTATCATGAGAAGTCTCCAGGGTTACAGTGTGTGGGTTATAAGGAGTTATTTGCGCATTATAAAGGAAAATGTTCTATTTCTGAAGCGATTGCCCTTATTCAACAGAATAGCCGCAGATATGCCAAAAGACAGAATACCTGGTTTACTCATCAGGTTCCTGGAACGATATTTGATGTTTCTGTAAGTTGTGCAGCTATAATAGAACATTTTTTGAGTGAATTATAAATATTCTACTTTCATTGAAAATGTTATTTATGTATCTTTTAACCGCCAGCGAAAAAAAACTATTATTTATATGAGTAATAAATGAGTTTAGCCGGATCTGTTATTGTTGAATGTAAAAATAAGATTTCCAACAAATCATAAAGTCTGAAGAAAGTAATCAAAAATCACCTGTTATCATCGGTCGCCTGAACACCAAAATAATCTTGTTGTACTGTTACCACAATTATATACTTGAAACATTCCTGATCATCCAATCATGACAGGGTATTGGAATTTAAGATAAACACACTTTTTATTTTTCCCACATATTTAATATCTTCCATAGTGAAGAAAGGAGTACCTTAATGAACAGTGATGAATTATCACGGGGCACAAATAACCATTACACCAGAAAACCTATACCTTCCAAATATAATGACAAGAGCCATAATGCCTACGGATCCGGACAGAACTACAGTTACGGAAATCAATCTTTTAATGGTAATTCTCATTTTAATGGTGGTAATTCTTTTAATAACAGCCATAACAATCAACAGAATCAACGTCGGCGTACAGACCGCTTTAAAAGAGATAACTACAATCACAATGATAGATTGGCAAAGCAGAATGATATCATAATCCGGCTTCTTAAGGAAATCAGGGACCGTCTTCCAGCTCCTGCAGTAATAGAAACCGAATATTTAGAGGATGAGCAGGAGAATCTGAATCAGGACCAGAATATCGACTCCGCCGAGTGCAATTCCGATGATCAGGAAATTCCCGAAGAGGAAATTGAAATCATGGAACCGGTGAATGAAGAATATGGTTCTGAGCAGGGTGATGATTATCTGGAGGAAGACCGCTGATAATATTGCATTAGCCGGATGGCTCTCACTTTCGTTCCCTAAGCATAATGGTATCCGGTGTACTGCACTATTTTTTATTATATCCTTTGTTAAAAAGGCCCGGAAATATCACCTGTTAAGGGTAATTTTATTCTCCACCTCCGCAGTATTCAGCTGTGGAGGTGGGAACTGATAGTCTACTGCGAAGGGCGAACAAAAGACAGGCAGCTGACCTGATCAGCCCTATGCGATTCACACCAGACAATCGTACCAAGTATCAACCTCCATTGACAAAGATCATGTGGCCCTGTTTTCCTGAATAATTACAGATTATCCTTTCGCCTTAGTGTGTTGCCACATTTCATTTGATCTGGCAATTTATTGCTTTTATATGTAGAATTAACTGGAACAGTTAAACCTAAAAACCGCAGTAGGTGACGATGAAGAACCGTAAGATATTGATGCAGAAAGGACTGAATGCCTTTATGCGCAATAGATTACGTGTTATCCGCGTCAATCTACTGCGGTTTTTAGGTTAAATAGCGGATCAAATGTTTTTTGCGGATAAACCGTAAATGAGGCAAAATTTAATTATCGGGTTGATGCTCGTGCTGATGCTACCTGCTTCGGGAGCTTATGATTCCGTATCAAAAACTCGCTGGAGTTCGGTCCAAAGTATACCTGATGCGGATTTGTTAAGCGGTGGAAAATTTTTGATTGATGTACAGAGCTTTCTCTATTCAGATCTAAATGATGGTTACAATGTTAAGCCCTCAGCACTTTTGACCTTGGGTGTAATAGAGTGGATTAATTTGGAGGCCGGGTATGCAGGAGGTGGAATATTAGGATTAAAAGCCAGGATACTGGCAGAAACCAATAATTTTCTTCCTTCAATGGCAGTAGGCATTCATAATGTCTTTTCACACAAAGAAGCCTATAATTTCGGTTACTCACCAGATTCTCTCGGTAATGAACTATATGTGACTTTTGCCAAGAGTATAGAAAGTATACGACTGAGATTTCATGCTGGTATTCAGTCAATTCCCAAGAATGAGAATGAAAAAGTAAACCCATTTTTTGCTCTGGAAAAGTTTTTCGGCAGCGGTTTTTATTTATCCGTAGAAGCACAGAGACGAAAGGAGCATTTCTATGCTTCTCTTTTCGGCAGTTATCGCTTTCTCAAAAGAAAAATGGAAATAAGTGCAGGTTTGGTCGATTTTACCGGGCTTTTTAATAAAGATGATGAAAAAGTATCTCTGAATTTTACTACAGATGGCCAAAACAGCTTTCCCAGACCAGGAATTTTCCTGGGGTTAAGCTTTCTGGGAGGAATTAAAAGCGGCAAAAGCGATGGATTTGTAAGCCTTGAAGACAGGATAAACAGTCAGAACGAATCTATCAGCTATTTACAGAAAGAAATTGATAGCCTTAAAAACCTGCTGAAAAACAGTAAAAACAGAATTGATGATATTGATCAGTCGCTGAAGATACTTTCAGACAGTTCGGATAATGAATATAGTGAGTTGAAAAAAACGGTCATGCAGAAATTGATTAACATTAAAACACTATACGAAGAAGAACCTTTTGAACCGGAAAACGTTAAAAAGATAATACGGGAAACTGTGTCATATCGTGAAAGAATTGTTCCGGTCCTGAAGGAGATATGTCAGGACAAAAAAGAAAATTCTCAAATCAGAATATATGCGGTTTCTGTATTGGGAGAACTTGGTTCCAGAAATGCTGCTGATGCCCTGATTGAAATTTTGTCTCAAGCCCAGCTTCCGGAGATGAAAATTGAGGCACTGATCGGACTGGGTAAACTCAAGGAAGTGCGTGCGATATACCTTATGGAGCAATTTGCAAACGATCCTCACGAAGGTGTTGCTTTTACCGCTTCTGAAATTCTATCAAAACTGGAGAAAGAGACAGGTATAAAACTTTCTCAGGAAAGATCAGAGATTATTTCTGAAAAGAAAATTCCTGAAAAGAAAATTGGTAAATCAAATGAAAAACAGACTTTAAAGCCGGCAGTTGTTCAAAGAATAAGTCCGGAAAGCAAAAATGAATCAAATAACACAATAAATGTAGTGAATACACCCGTAGTGACAGAAATCAATATAAGAGAAGAAGAAAAAGCAGAAATTGATTCGCTGCCTGCCCCCACGTTAAATGATGAAAGATGAATGTTTGTAGTGTCAGGCTGTCATAAAAGGATAGCAAAAAACAGCTTATCTGTTTTCAAGAACTGGTATAATATCCTCACGTTTGTCATTAAGGATCTGGGAATTTCGCCTCAAGTTGATAAGCTGTTTTTTCATGATTTGGTCAATAATTAAAGATGGAACAAGACATTTGAGAGAATCGATATCCTGCTGCAAAAGGACGGACTGTTGAAAAGAATCATTGTTTAATCCAACAGTTATTCTGTATGGTGGGATTAAATAGTGACTACTGCCATCTTTTGTTTTACTTATTGGCAAAGTACCTTGAAGCAGTTGAATTTCAGAAGAACGGTCTGGCAATAGAGAAACAAGAAAAGAGCAATCGTCCGGAGTTGCTTTTATAGAAGGTGTATAGACAAAGATAAAATTTCTTATTTGCTTTATGCCGGAGTTGGAAATATTAAAAAATGCTGCTCCTGAAATGAGTGTGAAATGGGTAATAAGTGAATTACCGGATTTAAGCAGATTTACTTTAAATTGAGAATTCTGGCCTATAAAGACTCTTAAACTATCACCAAATTTTAAGCGGACATGGCCTGCGGGAAGCAATCGGAGCTGGTCATTATTAAATAGCTTTTCCCCTGTAGAGACAAGTTGCCATTCGAAACTTGATTCCCGCTGTATTTCAGCTCTTCCGGAAATAGAGTCGATAACAAAAGAGGGGGGAACATCTGAAAGGGCTGTTTTTATAAGAATTATTAACAAAAACGTTATGATCCCATGAAATTTCATATTAGCCTCGTTTGTTATATTATATGCTATTAGTGTTTATTAAGCAAACAGACAATGGATACACAATTCATGGTATTGATTGGAGGACACTGTAGCGATACATTTTCTCTGTTTCTTAAGTAGCGTTGTGATTGAATGAAAATGTTTGATTACAAAAAATATCGAAGGCTATCTGTAATTGCGCGATTACATAAATAAATAGCAGGAATAGATTCCACAATACTTTCTTTTCCTTGATAACTGATTGCCGATTCGTTATTTTCCATTCTTTCAAAGTTTGGAAGAATGACTCACAAGGAGATAAAAATGGCTGTTAAATTGAGAAGTGCGACTACCACCGAAGGACGAAGGATGGCTGGAGCACGCAGTTTGTGGCGTGCAAACGGGATGAAAGAAGAACAATTCGGGAAACCGGTTATTGCTGTGGTGAACTCTTTTACTCAATTGGTTCCAGGACATGTTCATCTTCACGAAATCGGTCAGAAAGTCAAAAAACTCATTGAAGAACAGGGTTGTTTTGCTGCAGAATTCAATACCATAGCAATTGATGACGGAATAGCGATGGGACATGATGGTATGCTTTATTCACTGCCTTCACGTGAGCTGATAGCAGACAGTGTTGAATATATGTGTAATGCACATAAAGTTGATGCTATGGTCTGTATCTCCAACTGCGACAAGATCACTCCGGGAATGCTGATGGCCGCCATGAGACTCAATATCCCGGCAATATTTGTTTCCGGTGGTCCGATGGAAGCCGGTGTATATAATGGTAAAAAATATGATCTTATCGATGTCATGGTTATGGGAGCCGACAACAGTGTCAGTGATGATGAGGTCGCTGCCGTAGAAAGAGCTGCCTGTCCAGGTTGTGGCTCCTGTTCAGGTATGTTTACCGCAAATTCGATGAATTGTCTTACTGAAGCATTGGGTTTTTCTCTTCCGGGAAATGGCACAGTGGTGGCTACACATGTAAATCGTGAAAAACTCTTTGAAAAGGCTGCCCGGAGAATCGTTGAGATGACCAGAGCCTATTATGAGAAAGGAGATAGTTCTGTACTTCCCAGATCAATTGCCACAAGAGAAGCTTTTTTAAATGCAATGTCACTGGATATTGCCATGGGCGGTTCATCCAATACTGTTCTTCATCTTCTGGCTGTTGCCCGTTCTGCAGAAGTTGACTTCAGCATGAAAGATATTGACCAGTTATCAAGAAAAATACCAGTACTTTGTAAAGTGGCACCTACCAGCTCCTATCATATTGAGGATGTCAACAGAGCCGGTGGAATCATGTCGATTCTGGGAGAGCTGGCCAGAGCAGGTATTATCAACACAAATGTTAAACGGGTAGATGGCACACTTAAAGATGTCATCAATCTTTATGATTTGAAAAGTCCAGCATGTACTGAGGAAGCCAGGAACATTTACCGATCCAGCCCTGCTGGAATGGAGCGAAACCTGGTTATGGGTTCTCAGAATACCAGTTATGAACAACTTGATCTGGATCGCAGCAATGGTTGTATTCGTAGTATCCAGAATCCATACAGCAAAGATGGCGGATTGGCTGTCCTCTTTGGTAATATCGCCCGCAATGGGTGCATCGTGAAAACTGCCGGAGTCGATGAGTCGATTTTCAAGTTCAGTGGTAAAGCAATGGTGTATGATTCTCAGGAAGAAGCCTGCGAAGGTATCCTCAATGAGATAGAGGCTGGTGATGTGGTGGTTATCCGATACGAAGGGCCCAAAGGCGGTCCTGGAATGCAGGAGATGCTTTATCCTACCTCATATATTAAATCACGTCATCTGGGCAAGCAATGTGCTCTTATCACTGACGGACGTTTCTCTGGTGGTACTTCCGGGCTCTCTATTGGACATATTTCCCCTGAAGCTGCATCGGGTGGAGAGATCGGTCTGATCAGAAGCGGTGATATCATCGATATTGACATACCCAACAGAACGATCAATGTAAGATTATCTGAAAAAGAATTAGATGAGAGAAGAAAGCTTGAACTTGCAAAAGGAAAAGATGCTTTCAAGCCGAGCAAAAGGGACAGGAATGTCTCTCAGGCTCTACGGGCTTATGCCATGTTCGCCTCATCTGCAGATAATGGAGCTGTTAGAGTATTACCAGATGAGCAGATTTCATGAAAATTTCAGTAAAGAAGCTTTATCAGGATTTTTTTGAACAATATCCGCAACTCTCTGTTTGCGCCTCAGAGATTTGTAGTGCATTCGAAGCAATCTGTACCTGTTACCGGTCTGGCGGGAAACTGTTAGTCTGTGGTAACGGGGGAAGTGCTTCCGATGCAGAACATATTGTTGGCGAACTGATGAACAAGTTTGCCATCAAAAGACCTGCTCCCGTGCAGATGCTAAACAGACTGCAGGAATCGGGTGTAAAGAATGCAGATTATCTTTTCAGCAAGCTTGAGCAGGGGCTTGCTGCTATTTCTCTGGTAAGTCAGACCTCACTCATGACCGCAATTATAAATGATATCGGTGCAGATATGGTGTTTGCACAACAGGTATATGGATATGGAAGACCAGGTGACGTCCTTCTGGCATTGAGTACTTCAGGAAAATCTCCCAATGTAGTAAATGCGGTGGCTGTGGCCAAAGCGGTGGGAATGACTTCCATAGGTTTTACCGGAGAAAACGGTGGAATAATGAAAGATCTGTGTCATATTACGATCCGCGTTCCCGAAATAATCACCTGCAAAGTACAGCAACTGCACCTTCCTGTTTATCATCTGTTATGTTCCTTGGTGGAAAATGAATTTTTCGGGTAAATCAGACTTTTTTATTAATTAGAAATATCAGCCTCTTGGGAAAATTCATGGATAATTTATCGGTATCGGGAAAACCCGGCCGGGAATCACGAATCAATCATGCTATAAATCTTGGCCTTTTCAGCAATCTTTTTCTGGCCATCCTGAAAATCGTTGTGGGGATAGTGGGAAACAGCCGTGCTCTTCTGGCTGATGGTGTAAACTCCACTTCTGATGTGGTTAATTATATAGTGGTAAAGATATTTGCGCGGCTTTCATGCATACCAGCAGACCGGGAACACCCCTATGGACACCATCAGATGGAAAGTATTTCTGCTGTAGTTGTGGGAGCCTTTGTGATTACTACTGCAATTGCAATATTCTGGGATTCAGTAAACAGAGCATACGAGTTGTTTACAACCCATACGAATGTAGATTCCAACATGCAGATATTTACCCTTGTGACTGCGATTTTCACCATTGGATACAAATTGATCCTTTACTTTTATACCTGGTCGGCAGGTAAAAGTACGGTTAATACTGCTGTTTTAGCTCTGGCCTGTGATCATAGAAACGACATTTTTGCTTCTGCAGGTGTTGCACTTGGTATAGCGATGAACTGGATTGGATATAGCTGGGCAGATCCGCTGGCAGGTAGTATTGTGGCACTAATAATTTTAAAGACCGGTATAGAGATTTTACGGGAATCATCTGAGGAGTTGATGGATACAGTTCCCGGAGAGATACTGGACAAGCAGATACGAAAAATAGTTTCTTCCATAAAGGGAATAAATTCGGTGGAAGAGATATCAGCTCATCGTTTCGGTCCATACCTTGTGATAAATATCACTGTATGTATACAGGGGACATTGCCGGTTTTTAAGGGAGATGCCATTGCCACAGAAGTGGAAGAGCGTATTTATAAAGAGATTGAACTGGTTAGAAGAGTTTACGTGCATTATCACCCGGGAAATCTTAAACCTAAAACCCGTGACGATGAAGAACCGTAAGATATTGATGCAGAAAGGATTGAAGTCCTTGAAGGTTTTATCTACTGGTGATAAGACCGAAAGGACTGAAAGCCTTTATGCGCAATAGATTACGTGTTATCCGCGTCAATCTACTGCGGTTTTTAGGTTAAAGGTGCAGTTATCAGCCGATTCACGCTTACTGCACCGCCTCTTTCAGAGAATGGGGAGAGGTAAAATACTTTGATGCCGGATTGTCATCTTATCGCTTTTAATGTAAAGACACCAGATCCGAATCGCTTCTCTATTGCAGAACCATCAATACGATCAATTCCCTGTACAGATATATTGCCTATTGCTCTTCCACTCAAATTAAAGACCTGTATTTCTTTTACAGAATGCTGTTTCCACTGGCTCGGGATAACAAAATTTGAAGCATTCATTGATGAAAATGTTACTGGGGCCAGGATACTGTTGTTTTTTGATGTAGTGATAAGTGGCTTCAATGTTTGTGTAATGGCATCTTTAAAATTGTTAGTATGGAAAATCATGTATTCCTTTACGTTATCAGATGTAATACTCCCGCCGTGGCCGCCTCCTCGAGTGACATTAAATGTTAATGGGATCCCCAATTTGTTGAGGGTATCACGCATAGCCAGATTGTAATAGTATAGCGGACCCATCTGAAGATCGTTATCACCGGTTGTTATGCGTACTTTTATTCCAAGTGATTTGATCGTTTCGGCATTTTTAACTGCAAAGGTGAAAGGATAGCTGTTTTCATTGAAATAATTGCGGTCATTACCGAATATCTGACTTGGGATGGAACGATCAAATGTCTGCTGGCTTAATGTATCCCAGTTTACTAGTGCAGCATCATAGGTGCCAATGCTTACAAACATGTCAGGGTGTTTGAATCCCAGCATCAGTGCGCCAAAACCTCCCATGGAAAAGCCTTCGATTGCCCGCTGAGTGCGGTCTGCTTTAGTTCTATATGTCGCGTCGATATGAGGGATCAACTCATTGATAATCGATGATTCACATTTAACAGTTCCATCTTTTGAATCGCTGTAAAAAGTGTTCCCTCGACCATTAACAAAAACAATAATTACCGGAGGAAAAACATTACCGGTAATGCTGCTTTGCATCACACTTGAGTAATACTGACAGTTTCCGCTTTCATTTCCACCCATTCCATGAAGTGAATACACCACCGGATAACGGTCGGTAGAATTATTATAATCTGGAGGCAGATAAATTACATACCCAATATCGGTATTCATCAATTCGCTATGGTAGGTTTTGTGGGTATATCCTGAAGGCAGATTACCGCCAGGATTGTTCCAGCTATACGACCCAAATTGTGCAGAGCATACTGAAAAACTGATTAAAGCTATTATAAGTGTATGTGATAGTGAAATCCGGTTCATACAATCTCCTTGGCTGAAACCTTGTGCAATAGTTAAATCATACAACATAGTATTCATTGATTTTAAAAGCAAAATATTTCTTTAATTTTACTTCAACAATGTTAAAATGCCTGGATCACATCGAAGGAGTCATTGAG
>CAYYNL010000002.1:0-59702 GCA_964472925.1 uncultured Fibrobacter sp.
TTGATTTAAACGAAGAAATTGAAAAAATGAAGCAGTGGTGGAGAGAGCGAATCATTTATTTGGATGCTGAGATAAATAAATTGTCTTATTAATCTCTGAAAATCATTCCTTGAAAACTATCTTATTCTGATTCTAAGATTTCCTTCGATCTTTTAAAATACCTCCATAATAATTCAGACCTGTTTTAAATTGCCTCAGTTGTGAAAGGGTTGTATATTGAAAAATCAACCAGAATAATACTTATTTTAAACGCCTGTAACAGGAAAGGTGAACTATGTCAGATGCACCATTACAATCAGCTCAACCTCAGAAATTGGAAGTAGATGAATTTGCTATTAAACTGGAGCAATTACGAAAAAAACAGAACCCCTTATTGGCTATATCCGCAGGTATACTGGCCTTTATCGCCACTACAGCATTATGGATTTTAATGGCCAACAAGTACCAGGTCTCCTGGATGGCTCTGGCAGTTGGTTTTGGAATTGCGTTTTCCATTCAATATGCAGGAAAAATTATCGACCAATGGTATGGTTTCATCTCTGCCTTTCTTACTGTCATATCCATTATAGTAGGAACCTTGTATACTGCTGTTAACATTTTTGCTACAGGTAAACAGATCACCAAATCAGAAGTACTATCGCAGTTTGATTTTTCCATGGCCATAAATTTTTTTACTGCAATCATGCGTCCAATTGATGTGATACTCTCTCTGGGAGCCATCTTTGCCGCTTTCTGGTTTTCTTTCAAACATATAGAGCCACCCCAGCCATAAATTAAGTTTAGGCACTATCTCAGAGAGCAGAGAGTACATGCCACTGAAAGGGGAAGCGAACTATTGCCTCTTCAAGAGTGGATACAATCGTTTGCACGGCAGTATCAAAATCGCTTTCTCCCCCAATTTTTTGGGAATATACATTTAATACTCCGTCCTTATGGATGCAGTAAGCTACATATACCGGGATTTTTTTCTGCAAAGCATAGTTCACAATAGTCAGTGGCATTCTTACTCGTTTTCCGAAAAAACGAACTTCAACCCCCCTGCCCCCCACCATTCTATCGCAAAGTATCCCTAACGGATTACCCTCTTTTATAATCTTTAATATCTGGCGTAAATCATCGTGAACAACCGTCCTTATGCCATGAGACCGGCGGGTCCGCTTGAAAAAGTCGGCAATATACTCCGGACGAAGTCGCTCAGCTACTACCTGGAAATCTTTTTGAGTAGTGTTCTTGATGATATTTCCAAAGAGTTCAAAATTTCCCATATGAAATGTAACCCCCAGAAAACAGGGTTCCGAAGGAGGAAATTGCTGAGAATGGTAAATTACAGTACTGCTTTCCCAGATCTTATTTACCAGCGGATATTCCGCCCAATACCTTCCATATTCCACAAAGACTCGCAGAATTTCAGCATAAGAAGGATCTCTTTTAAAAATGGATTTTAGATTTCTTTTTACAGAATTTCTTTTTGAATAACATAAAATGAAGCTTAAAAGAGAAAGTATATCGGTAACTGCATACCTAAGCGGCAAAGGGAATGAAGCGGTAGAGTATAGTAACCATAAAAAAAAGAATTTGACAGCTCCCCCGAGATGTTCGAGAACTTTTGAGAGTAAATAAATCATACCACCTCACGAAGAGCCGACAAAAGTGCGGTAAGACTGCTCGACCTGATCTATTACCGAACTCCAACTGTATTTTTTAACATCTTCTATACCCTTAGCAGAGATCTGCCAGGCCAGCTTAGGTGACTGCAATAATCTGGCAATAGCCCTGGCGATCTGATCAGGATTAGTAGGATCAACTAGTAAACCATTTTCCCCATCTTTAATCACCTTACGGTACCCTTCATTGTTTCCAGCCACAATAGGTACCCCAGCAGCCATTGCCTCAATAAGCACTATTCCAAAGCTTTCTCCATAAGTAGCCGGAGAGCAAAATATGTCTGCAGTTTTATAAAACCTGGGAAGATCATCAAAAGATGCTTCACCTATAAAAAAGACACGATCTTCAACATCGGGCGGAACCCGACTTCTATAATATCGGGTCAATACACCATTGCCCACCACAATTAACCTGACCTGCTCATTAGTATAGTTCTGGATCAGGGGAATACTTTGCAATAGAGTGGTAAGTCCTTTTCTGGGCTCTAATCGCCCTACAAAGAGAATGTTTTTAATCCCATCATCAAAGCAGCTTATTTTCTTTCTTTCTGAAGAGAAACGCAACAGATCAACTCCATTGGGGATAATCTGGTACTCTCCAGGCAGAATGGGTTTAACAAAATCTCTGGAAGCTGTAGAAACAGCTATGCGAGAGAAAAACTCAGTCTGGTATCTTCTGAAATAAAAGCCCAGACGTTTGACAAAAAAACGCTCCGTCCCTCCGCCGCAGGCATGAAAAGTGCCTATTACACCAGGAGTTTTTAATCCCAGCCGCCGCCTCTGCTTAACACAGCTTAAAACACTTAATCCCAGAAGACAGAAAAGAGGCTGATGCAAATGAATAATGTCAAAATCATGTTCTGTAAGAATCTTATTCATCACCCGCAACGGTCTGGTTACAAAAGGTACCTTAACTACAGATCCATTGAGAATAAAAGGGATCGGTTTACCAATCCTTATAAGGTCACTTCTCTCTTCCAGTATACCTTTTCCATCAAAAGGGGTTATCAACTTAACATCATATCCTCTTTTCTTCAGTTCTTTATACTGATAGAATACATGCTCGGTGATACCACCATACCAGGGATAGAAGTAAGAGGATACAATCCCGATTTTCATGTTTGGACATTCCTGTTTGACATTATTTGATTTTTTCCGGACGAGACAGTGTTTTCTGAATTCTTTGATAATATGAGCTCCTGGAAAAAAGAAATGGAACCGCCCAGAATTACCGGTACGCCCTGAATGACCTGGAAAATGATGGAGAAGGTAAGCGCCTTAGGTTTGGAAACCGAAAAGAATGAAAGCGCTAAAATACTGAAAAACTGAAATGTGCCAATATTTCCGGGAGCAAGTGGAATGATCAGCCCCAGATTTATAATAAGTAAAACGACTGCCGAGGCCACAATGTCGATGGAGATGTTAAGAGCTTCAGCAGTAAGTCTGACCATGGAGATCTGTACCACCCAGGAAAGAAGGGACAGAGACATAATTTTTGACACATCAGAAATACTGTTTATTACTTTTGTTCCTGCAAGGAACTGCTCCAAAGCCATTGCTACAGTTCTTCCCAGCACAGGAGAAATTCTGCTTACCATCTTTTCGATTCCTTTAATCACCCACTCCCTTTTTCGATATAAATACAGCAACCCTATGATTGCTGTCAGAACCACTATTCCCAGTACCAGAGTTCTTCTCTGGAATAGCAGAGGAAAAGAAAACGCTAAGCCTACAAACGCCATTACCATCATTAGGCTGGTAACTTCAAATATTCTTTGAATTACCACTGCAGAAACGGAGGAAATTTTTGAAATCTCCTGTTTTTTACTCAGTGAGTAGCCCTGGACTACATCACCCAACTTAAAAGGCAAAACCAAGTTGGAAAAAACTCCCATCAGATAGCTAGAAATTGCATTGTACAGAGAAACCACCTTTATCGGTCTCACTATACACATCCACACCACCGATCGAATCATCAGATTAAAAGAAGTAAGCACAAACACACTAAATGTCTGAACGACATTCATCTCCCTTAAAATTACCCACACATCATTAAAATCGACCCCATGAACCGACCATACCAGCGCCAGAGCCACTCCACCTGTTCCGATAATCATCTTAATGGGGAATTTCATTTTTCCACACTTATCCGGAAATCATCATAATCAGCTTCCACGAACGACTCCGTATTATCAGAGTCTGACATTATCGCTATAGCTTCCACAGGAGGTGGACTGGTACCAAAAATTCTCTGATAATCCCCAAAAACATCTACGTTCTCTTCTATCCATTGTCCAGCAGAAGTTTCCCCGGATCGCAATACCACAATTTTTGTTCTTCGGTTAAAGGGGCTCTCGGTAATCACCCCAGGTTCTAAAGTACTGCTCCACACATATTTGATAATCCGGTTTAACCTGTATTTACCATTAAAGATCACATAAACCCCGGCAGCACTATCAGCAAATCGCCGTTTGTCCTCTCTGGCCCCCTTGGGCAACTGATGAATCCTCCACCTCCAGCTTAAATAATGGTAAGTGTCGGTATTAAAACTGAAATGAATCCCTAAAGTGGTGTTTCCTCCCGCAGTCTTTATTTTAATAAATCGGTTCCCCTTCTCCTCCTCCAATGAAAACATATGCACATCCTTCTGCGTAGCGTACCAGCCGCACGGAAGCCCCTCTTGCAAAGAAAGGCAAGCTGAAAAAGTGTCCACTACTAAAGTTTTTTCACCTCCTGGATTATACTGAGCCCATAAAAGAGCTTTGCTCTCAATAATAAGCATGAGAAAGATATTTACATATACACTGCGGTGCATTGTTCTCCTCCAGCTCTTTTACTTTACTAAGGGAAAGCAAGAATCATGCCATAGCTCTCCTGCCAATGCTCTCTGAATCCAATTGCTTCTTCCCCTGTTAAAATTTTTAATGTAATTTGAATTTATAATAACCCATAATACACTTTTCTCTCTATAAGGAATTGATCAGTTCATCTGATCAAAACGGAGGTTTTTTATCAATGGAAACAACATATCTTACTAAAGAAGGATATAATAAGCTTATTTCAGATCTGGAATACCTTAAAACCACCAGACGCAAAGAAATAGCCGCTCAACTGGATTTAGCCCGCTCTCATGGGGATTTGAGAGAAAACGCCGAGTATGAAGCAGCCAAACAAGCCCTTGCGCTAAATGAAATCCGCATAAGAGAACTGGAAGAGAAAATCTCCACCGCCCAAATCATTAATACCGAAAACCTCTCCACCGACAAAATTTTTATCGGTGCCAAAGTCACCCTCTACGATATCGATTTTGAAGAGGAAGTAGAATTCGAACTGACCGGCTCGGATGAAGCAAACCCTTCGCAAGGCAAAATCTCTGTTAGTTCACCTGTGGCAAAAGCAATGTTAGGCCATTCAGTAGGGGATATAATAGAAGCAAAAGTGCCTCGAGGTATAATAAAATATAAAGTACTTAAGATCAGCAGATAAATTTCTCTTAATGAAATAAATAGCTGTCCTATCCCGAACAATTTTATTTGCTTTTAAACGTAACAATTTTTATGTTTGGACAACTTATGTTTAACTACAGCGAAAACGAATTATTGCAGGAAGTATTCAGCAAAACCAGTATACTCCGCAAACCCATTACCGGGATCATCAGCGGCTATCATCAATTACCTTATATCCTTATCGCTCCCTCTGAACACAACAGTTCCCATACTGTGGAGATTAACGGCAAAATAAACGTCTCACCAAAGATTATCATCTCCCCTGCCTCATTTAATGAGACTTTCGGAGATATCTTTGATCCAGAAACATTTGACCAAACCATAGAAGGCCGTGTTTTCTCTTTTGCCTACGCAAAGAATAAAAACGTCAAAATTCAAAACGAATATTTTAATATAACCAATTATGAGGACAAACCCCAGGAACACCTCGATCGGGTTTACGATCGACTTCTCCAACAGGAGAATACCTCAACAGGACTAATTTTTAGCCCTAAATTTCAATTTTATCCGGTCTCTATCGATAGATTTCTCTCTGAAATCCTTGACCGGGAATTTCGTGTTTAATCACCTTTTCCAAAAAAATCACTATGTACGAAAAACCACTTTATCCAACACCTGAGGGATATCGAAGATCGGACAAAAACCCCTATAAGAAAAATTGTCTGAAAGACGAAGTAATGGCTATGCTGAAACAAAAAGCCAAACTTCAAAAAAACAGTATACCAAACCCCAGCGAATCAAAACAATTGTCTTCAAAGTCTTCTCTATTACCATATCCAAAAAATAATGGGCAAATAAGTGAAAAGGCTGCAAAACTGATAGCTCAGGCCATAAAAAGCATGTTAAGGAGTAAATAAAACATGATTTTACTTCGTTTTTACCGACTATATCTTTCATTTATTGGGGGAGCTGTCGTATTTTTCACACTCATTCATTCCTGGTGGGCATGGCTATGTAGCTCTATCTTGCTACGGATTATCTGGGCCCTGGGAGAAACTAAATTCAATAATTACAGAAGTAACAAGTGTTTTGAACAGCACTCCTATGAATTCAAACAACTTATGGGGCCCTATGGTATCAGAATGATTAACAAAGCCGAATCTGACCCACAAATCAAAAAAAGCCTCTGTGAAGTGTTCACTCCTGATCTCAAAAAACTTCAGGAAACACTAAAACAACTGGAAATGATGGATACTCTCTTTACTGCCGGACTGCGTCCCGACTCAGACACCTACCACCTGCATGATCTTAAACTCAAGTATGCTAAACACCGGTTGCAGAAAGCTTCCAGCCAAAAGTAGGTTTTTAATCAAAAAAAATTTCTAATTTACTCACCCCATCGCTGATTCCCTTAAGAAAAGTATGAAGTCCACCATAGTATCCGGAATCCACTTTTAAAACGATTGTACTATCATACTCATGTCTTGCCAGAAGAGAGCAGTACTCTCTCCATGGGACTTCTCCATCAGCTAAGGGAAAACAATCGATTTGGCCAGAACCAACAATATGAGCATCACAAGCATATACATGATCAACCCGGGCCAGAAATTTTTCTTTTGGGAACATCTGATAATCCATCGTAGTCGATACAAACCAACTATGAACGAAATCCCAGCATATCCCCAGGTTCGTCTCCTCAATTAACGATAAACAACTCTGCCAATATTCCTGCTGTTTTCTCTGGTCTGCATTAATATCCCAAGGTTCGCAAAGAGCAACTACATCACCATACTGTTCTACAATCATTTTATCAATCAAAGTAAAAAAATATTTCCCTCCGGTTACAAATTTCTCCTGCTCTTCCGGAGTGTTATCCAAACCACAATGAAAAACATAAGGAACCGGAACTTTGGTAATGTTAGCGACAGATTGTGCGGTTCGCAATCTGTCGGTCAGAAATGGTATACAGTCTGAATTGAAAAAATCAGGCGAAAACCTGTTGTATTTTAAATCAAGTGAAATAAACAAGCCGGTATCTGCAAACACTTCAGCTAATTTGAGAATGACAGGTTCATCGGTCTGGGCTGTAATATTTAAGTCCACAAAAGTAATTCCACACTCCTTAAGCATAGATCCCAACTGTCCAGGTTCGGCATACTTTTTCTGCCACTCAATCCCAACCAGATCTTCAACATTAAACTTTTGCCCGATATGTACTCTTCTCATCCGATTCTCCCGATAGCCCATTCGACTGCGGATTTATGCTGATAAATGAATAAAAGAAATCAAAAAGCAGACCGAATAACCAGAAGATAGATGTATATATTCTCTATCCGATGTTCTAAAATCATTAACTCTCCAATGCGCAAATAGTTATTTTAAATGACTGATTTTTAAATATCGTTTGATCACATACTTACGAAATTTTTTACCATGAAAAGCTCCTCAACATCCTTTTTTATTAACAGTTTTTTGATCATAATTTCTACTCTCTTTTCTCTTAAAGCCGATTCTCTGTCTAGTACTGTACCAAAAATTTTCTTCAGCCCAGCACTCACTGCATCCATACGTAACCCGATCGGAAAATCAGCAGATCTCTGGAAACACTACAATTCTGCAGGTTTAAGCTTTGAATTCCCCTCTCGAATGAATAACTTATATTGTGAAGCCGCGTTTGAAACCGGACATGTTTTTAACAAGCTTAATACCAGTTCAGCCTATCTGTTGCATATCCATTTTGGAGTTCAGTATAGTATTGATACTCCTATAAAATGGTTGAAAGTGTTACCCCAGATAAGTATCACCAATACCATGGTAAGCAAATCCAATGTCTTTGATGCACTTTTTAAAACCGACCGGATCTCCTTTGCCGATGTAGAAAATGAATACGGTTTAAGGGGCGGTATAGAAACAAGGCTGGTTTTCAGGAATTTTTTCATCGGCATCCCTGTAATAATCGAAAGAACATTTTCCGATCCTGTTCCTCTTGATCTGTTTCTTATCAATGTCATCGCAGGTTATAAATTCTACTTATGAAAAGATTTACCATTTTTACCATTATAATACTGTTTTTTTTATTGCCATTTTCTTTATTCTCAGAAACCGATTCCATTCTAGTGCGTCTGGATAAGTCTAATTCATTTGTACTTTCTTCCACAACTGTTCTTCCCAACTCAAATCTTTCCATTATTTCCCTCTCTCCCAATGACACCTTCCTTCAAGTCCCTGCACACGACAGTAATCACCTGCTTTTTATTTCCGGGGATATTGGGGCAGAAACAGGTGAAGCATTACTCAGTAGAATATATAAACCAGGTTATTACCCCAACAGAGATCACCGTACCACCTTTTCCACCCTGTTATCTGTTCCAAGGATACCTCTGGCAATCAGTTATAAATATAACTACACAGATGAATACACCGACCGGTTTGATTCAATATGGATAAACTATACAAAAGCTACCGGCAAAAATATGCAGTACGACGAAGATGGCTTGCGACATGAACATCTGTTTGGCATGCACTATCAGCAAAACAATCTGCTTGTGCAAGCAAGCTACAACTGGTACAGAAGATGGAATGCCACACCTTATTTCTTCTCCCCTGTACTTTCTTATGGTTATTCCCTCAATCCTCTTCTTACCTATACCAATAATAATTTAACCCTTTACTCTAACTGGTTAATAAATAAACATTCTGAATATTATGATCACATCTATCCCACCGAATATACCGATGTCTCATTTACAAATAAATTATCCGTTAAACTTTCATCTACCATGTCGACCGCTCTTGAGGCCAGATTTGATCCTGCACTCGATCCGGGTGCCGCTTTCTGTGCCAGTCTCCTGCATGATGGCACAGTCTTTAACTGGAATCTGTCTGTATCAATATTCAACAGTAACGATTTTTCTTTGCATGGGTATGGTTCTTTGAATCCTACTCCAAATATCAACTGTTCTCTTTCGATAGCCAGGGCATTTATTCCAAAATCAAGAGATTATACCTTTATGGAGTATCAGCTCCCAGTTTCATATAACCCAATCGCCACTAACCAGATTGTTTTCTACAGCTCAGCAACTTACAAAGACACCCTTTTTATTCCAGTTTCCATAAATACCTGGTTTCAGCATATCAATAAGCCCATCTGGGAATCGATTACTTTCTATGATGATTCTGCAGTTATCAATCAGATACTTTATAAAAACGGTGAATCCGTTCTTGGA
Source organism: uncultured Fibrobacter sp. (assembly GCA_964472925.1). Lineage (GTDB taxonomy): Bacteria > Fibrobacterota > Chitinivibrionia > Chitinivibrionales > Chitinispirillaceae > JAAYPC01. The sequence continues at coordinate 9,337 of CAYYNL010000002.1, forward strand.
TTAAACGGTAATGGCCGGTTGTATTTCAAATCATTCTATCTAGATTGTCATCCTTCAATTATAATTCCGTTGGGAAATACTGTCCGTCGATTCGCAATTGAGAAAATGCTGGATATAGTACTGGCCTTTTCACCTTCAGACAATAATATCATTTCAGGTTCAGTAAGGTTCCATTACAGAGATAGTTCTTACCTCAATTACATACTGTCTGAAAATAGCGATCTGCTGCAGACTTTCACATCTCCGTCACAAACAGCGCTTTATTTTCAGTTAAATTTGCCTTTCTCGGTTCCCTTTATTCACCGTTTTACCAGAAATGCTACGTTTTTTATAGATGCAGGTCCGTTAAGACTTTCAAAAACACAGCGTTTACGCGAACATCCCAGAGGTAATCAGATCGGTCCTGCAATATATGCCGGCATTAAAGGAAACTTCTGGTAACATTCTGGTCAGATTCATCACAAGCCATCTTGAAAGTAAACTATAATGATTGAAAACACCGGATTTATTTACTGCCCCCGATGCTCTAAAGCATCATTGGAAAAATTCCATACCAATGGTATTAGATGCAAAGAATGTCATTTTGTTTATTTTCACAATACCGCTTCAGCAAGCGGTGCCATCATCTTTTCAAATAAAGGCATATTACTCATCAGAAGAGCTCAACCACCAAAGAAAGGTTTTCTTGATGTCCCAGGGGGCTTTGTCGATTATGGCGAAACATTGGAATCTGCACTGAAAAGAGAAGTCCATGAAGAATTAAGTGTTGATATTACAGATTACAAGTATCTGGGATCATTCCCAAATACCTATCTTTACGAAAGTGTTACCTACCACACTGTTGATGCTTTCTACATCTGTCATTATGATGAAAGTCAAACACTTCTGCCAAACGAGGAAATCGAGGAAATTGTGTGGGTGACCGATATCAATTCGTTGCAGATGAATCTTTTGGCTTTTGATTCAACTAAAGCAGCGCTATCTAAAGTAAAAGATCACTGGTAATGCTTTATCAGCTCTTCCATTTTCTGACTGATTTTGTCCCAGCTCAACTCTTTAGCCCTCCTGATGGCATTTTTTTCCAACCGTTCACGTTTTTCTGGGTCAAGAAGTACAGAAACCGCCTTATCACAGAAATCCTCAATATTATCCGGTTCGTACAATAAACCTGTTACCCTGTCCTGAACAGAATCACGTAACCCAGCTACATTACTGGAAAGAGAAATCGTACCACAAAGATTCGCTTCGATATTGTTTATCCCCCATCCCTCTTTAGCCGAAGGATTAACAAACAATGATGCTTGGCTCAGCAGATCCCTCTTATACTCTTCAGTTATCCGACCTGAAAAAACAACTGCATTCTTGACACCTTTGTCCTCAGCGATTTTTCTGAGATCATCTATATAATCCCCCCAGCCGCCTATCTCCAAAGTAACACCTTCAACCCTTTTTCTAAGTTCAGGTAAGGCGCTGATTATAAATTGGACATTCTTATACTTCATCAGACGACCTACATAAACCAGAAGCGGAGATCTGGACTTGGGCTTTGATGGGTAAAAATAGGAGGTATCAATGCCGGGCTCTACAATAGTGATTCTGTCTTTGGGAATTCCAAACTTCTGAATGTCTAAGCTGGTACTTTCAGAAATGGCTACGAATCTTTCTTTTCTATAAAAAAGCGAAACCAGACTTTCCATTAAATAGACATATAAAGCAAATATGAAGTTAGTCTCTCTGAAAACAGATTTCCTGAAAAAATGCATTACCATGTGTAAACGCTTGCAATGCACAAAAAGAGGAGTAAAAAAAGGAATTTTGTTGATATCCTCTACTATCAAATCATACTGACCCTGATTTCTGATTAAGAAACCTATTGTAGAGAAATTAAACAGTAATTTGTTTCCCTTTCTTATCACCTTAATACCATCTATGATCTCGCAAGCTGAAGCCCCCTTGAATGAGTGGGCCAGTACAGTTATTTCATACCCACAGGGAACCATTCTTCTGAAAATCTCATGATAGTACATCTCTGCACCACCAGCTTCAGGGTTTTTTATGTCACGCCAGTTAATTACAAGAATCTTCTTAATCATAAACCCGTAAATTCTTTTACATCTCTTTCCTATATACTTTTTAGAATGAGAAAAATAACTTCTGCCCTTCTCTTTTAACAGAAACTGCAACTATTAAGTTATTATATTTAGTGTGAAATTTCAGTATTGCCTGATTAATCAAAGTTGATCAATCAAATAAATTCCAAACAAAAAAAAGAACAAAAATAAAGACCTCTATCCTGTTTTGAATTTCGAATTCCGTATTTTCCTGCTCCAGTTTCTGTTTAGAATTTGGGTATTGTATTCGTGATGATTTGGAGTTTTCAGGTCTGAAATTTAAAACAAACAGCTTTTATAGTGATTTTTTGTTGATTTAATCGGACACTATTGACGAAATTTTAATTTTGTAATAAAACTTTTTATCGGACGCTCTATTGAACTCTGAGGAGCTTCTTTCAATTCATTTTGTTACTTGTTCAATCCGGCAAGACAATGACTTCTAATAACATCTTTTATTTAGCCCCTATCCGTGGAATTACTGATCACATTTTCAGAAACACATTCGAGACCTTCTTCGCCAAATTTGATTTTCTGGTCACTCCCTTTATTCCAACAGTAAAAGGAGATTTCATAAATCCATCTATACTCCGTGATATCGATCCCTGTCACAATGATATTACAAGGGTTATTCCACAGATCATTGGTAATAACCCGCAGGAGATAAGAGCTCTGGCCAATAAAATGTGTGAATTTGGCTACTCTGCTGTAAATCTCAACTTCGGATGTCCTCACCTGCCGGTAACCAGGAAAAAACGGGGAGCCGGTATTCTCCCCTATCCTGATATGATAAGATCCATATTGGATCAACTGCCTTTTCAGAGCTGTTCATTTTCTGTTAAGATACGCCTGGGGCTTGAAAATGAAAATGATATGGAAAGAACCATCCCACTTTTTAATGATTATCCACTCTCGGAGATCATCATTCATCCCAGGACCGGTGCTCAGATGTACAAAGGATCGGTAAACCTGGATGCCTTTCAGAGATGTCTGTCCCTAAGCAGGCACATTTTGGTTTTTAATGGCGATATCTTCTCCTCAGAAGATTTTAGATGTAAACAAAACCAATTTCCTCAAATCAATCGATGGATGCTGGGAAGAGGGGTTCTGTACAATCCATTTCTGCTCAGTATACTACGTGGACAGAGTCCAGATTGCAGTATAATATATCTGAAAAATTTCCATGATGAAATAATGAAACAAAGCAGTCAAATCCTCTCAGGCCCTTCACATCTGCTTGGAAAAATGAAAGGGCTCTGGACTTATTTGGCAGCTTCACTGGTAGATGGTAAACGTATCCTAAAGAAGATACAGAAGACTTCCTGCCTGAAAAATTATAATGAGCTTATTAACAGACTTTTTGACGATCAGTTGACTGCTCACTCCTCAAATTCTGTTTTTCTCCAGTGAACATATACATGGCAGGTGCGACAAACAGAGTCATTGTTGTCGATACGATTATCCCACCTATTGCAGTTAATGCAAATGGCTTGCCTATGCTGGATTCGGATAATGCCAGAGGAAGCAAGACAAGTACGATAGCAAGATTTACCATCAGTATTACATTGAATTTGACTCTGCAGGCGTCCACTATTGAGTCGAGTCTGCCTATTCCCTCCTTCTGCTTCCTATAAGCATAATTGATTAAAAGAATAGTATTATTGACAACGACATCGATAAACACAATAGTTGACATCAGAGTCACCATGGAAATATTCTGTCCTGTCAGAAACAGGGTCCAAAAGACTCCTATCAGCCCCAGTGAAAGAGTCACCATAACCAGAAACGGCTGAAGAACCGACTCTATGCACCCGGTCAGAATCATAAATGTCAAAACAATGGCAAGAATCATAGCAAAGAAAAGTGTCCGTTTGGACCCATTCATTTTCTCCTGTTTTCCACCATAATGTATGCTGCATCCTGATGGCACATCGATCTTATCAATTAAAGATTTCAATTCTGCGTTTTTTTTCCCAATCTTACCTGAAGATACATTTGCCATGACAGTAACCAACCTCTGCCGGTTCTTTCGAATGATATTTACAGCCCGGACATCCTGTTTCATTTCTGCAAGAACCTTTACCGGAATATTGCCTTTTGAAGTTTCAATGGAAATATTCTCTACAGCATCTATGGTATTACGATCCTCAGGTGAATACTGCACTCTGACAGTATGCTTATCACTCTCATCCCAAAAAACATCAGCTTCATTACCGGTAATACTGTTACGAATATCTTGTCCCATATTCAATACAAAAATTCCATACTCATCTAGCAATTGACGATTTGGAATTATTGCTATCTCTGGTCTGGCTTCTTTCCAAGAGATTCTCGAATCCACCAATCCTGACACACTCTCTATCAGCGATTTTACAGTGTCTGCCAAAGAAAGAATCTGATGCATCTGATCCCCTGATATCTCAACACTTATGTCACATTCACCGGTCATATCACCAATGCTATTTAAATCTTTCACTATTATACTGGCATCAGGAATATCGGAAAGCATAGAGCGAATAACATTGGCAATCTCCTTTGCAGTCCTGCTGCGCGCATGGTGATTCTTTAACTGTAAAGTCAGCTCCGCGAAATTAACACCGGCATTTGTTCCATGGCCACCCAATGATGAATAAATACTATGAATTTCAGGAATTTCAGACAGACGCTTTTCAATATTAAGAAGAACACGGTCTGTTTCCTTCATCGAAGTGCCTGAAAACATTTCGATATTGATAGATATTAGTCCTTCATCTCCCCCAGGACAAAATTCCATCTCCAGTTTTGGTACTATTTTGATGACAGTTACAATTACCAGTACAAGTATCATCAGAACGGTCAGAAACCTGTATTTAATAATCCTCTTTAAAAGCGATATATAGCTGTTTTCCAACAAATGAAAGACTCGCCCCATCCACCCCATTCCGGAATTCTTGCCTTTTAACAACAATGATGCCATCATGGGGACCAATGTAAATGAAAGGAACAGAGAGGCAACTGAAGTGAAAACAACAGTAAATCCCAGTGATCTGAAAATCTGTCCAGTTATTCCTTGTATATATAGAACAGGAAGAAATACCGCGATATTGGTAAGCACCGAAGCCATCACAGCAGTAAGCACTTCACCTGCCCCCATTATAGTAGCTTCCATAACCGGTATTCCACTATTTCTGTGTCTTAGAATGTTTTCGAGCACGACAATGATACTGGTAACCATAGTACATACAGAAATCGCCAAACCCGTCATTGTCATCAAATTACTGGAAAATTCAAATATCTGTAAACCAATGAATGTTATTAAAATGGAGAGGGGAACAGTCAGCGCCGCAGTTATTGTAACTTTAAAATTCCCCAGGAAAAGAATCATCATGGCTATAATAAATCCCAATCCCAGAAGTATATTGACATATATTTCCTTGACTGTATCACGGACATATTCAGCCCTGTCCAGAGCTACATTTAAGACTGTTCCATCATTCATTTCACTATTAAATTTATCTACTATTTCCTTAACAGCTCTGGACAAATTCACTATGTTTGCATCACTTCTTTTATAGATGGACAGACCAACCGAGTTCTGTGAATTAAAACGGGTCAACTCCCTGATTTCCTTAAACGTATCAACTACATCGGCTATGGTATGCAAAGGCACTACTGCTTCACCTGTTTTACTGTTCACCGGAATACCGATATTTTTTATCTGATCGATGCTCTCAAATTGTCCCAGCACTCTTACCGTATACTCTTTTCTGTTGCCTGTAACATAACCTCCTGAAATATCAGCCGCTTGAGAGGAAATTATTTCAGCAACAGACTTAACAGAAAGATTGAGAGCATCTAGACGGGCCTTCCTTAAATTTACCTGGATCTCACGTTGCCGTCCTCCGGTGATAAAGATATGAGTAACACCACTTATCTTGAGCAGACGGTCTTTGATGTTTTTTTCTGCTATCAAGCGTAATCTTTCAGGACTGTGAAACCCGGTCAAAGCCAGATTAAGTACTGGTTGATTATTAATATCATATTTGCAGATGATCGGTCTCTTCATATCATCGGGCAGTTCAAATAATATGGCATCGATTTTATTTTGCACATCTATAGCAGCAATATCCGGATCAACACCAATATTAAATTCCACAATGATATATCCGGTCCCTTCGGAGGTAACGGAAGTGATATTTTTGACATTTTTAATAGTTGAAAGTTGCTCTTCGATCGGTTTTATTACAGCAGTTTCTATCTTCTGTGGCGAAGCGCCTGTATAGTTTGTCTGTACCGAAATATAAGTGGATTCAATTTCAGGCATAAGATCAACTGGTACATTATAGAAAGCGATGACCCCGAAAATCGCCAGAGCCAAAATTAACATAATCATTAAAAGGGGCCGCTTAACACTCAATCTGATCAAAAACATGAATTATCCCCACCATCATCCCAGATTCATTCATCTACTATCTTCACTCTGGCCCCATCAGTCAACATACTGCTGCCACTGACAACCACCAGATCTCCCTCAGATACTCCAGAAGCAATCTCCAGCATCTCTTCACCTCTGATCCCCACACTGACAGGTACTTTTTTAGCCTGAAGATCTTTAATTACATACACGAATTTTTCTCTTCCCTCCGAAATAACCACCTCTACAGGTAATGAGATCACATTTTTCTTATTATCAACAATAACTTTAACCGGAACGTACATACCAGGTTTAAGCACTTTTCCAGGATTATCGAAAAGCGCCTCAATAATAAAAGTGTGAGTCGCTTGCTGTCCAGAAAGAGCTACCTTCACGATTGATCCATGAATAGAATCAGCAGCGATTGCCTTCTGACCGGTTTTAAATTTATTGATAAGAATATCACTTACCACAATCGGCACCCTTATACTGTCGATTCTGGCAATCGTCACCAGTTTGTCTCCGGCATTAACCCTTTTATTATCAGTCTGAAACAGATTAACAACTGTACCTGAAAAGGGTGCAGGGATAAACTGATTTTTACGCATTGCTTCCATATCCTCTTTGGCTGCCAGGCAAGTAGCCTCTATTTGATCGATCGTTTCCTGTGAAACTCCTCCCTGTTCAGCCAGAGCCAGTAGCCGCTCACGAGATTTTCTACTTGTCTCATATTGAGTTTTGGCCAAATTATAGTTTACTGCAACATCGGGTTCAATAGTCATTAATGATGAATTCTGCTCTACTTTATCACCAACCGATACATTTACAGTGGTAATCTTGCCGGTAATTGCTGAAGTGATTGTAGTCTGGTAATACCCTTCTGCTGTTCCACCCAGAAATTCATAAGAAACAATCGCAGACTTTTCAGCCTTCATCACCCTAACCGGATATCCCTCCCGTTTCCGGATATCTGCAATGCTTTCCACACTTTCAACTGTTTTCTGCTTGCAGCCAGCCATGATCAAACCAGCAAAGATTGCTGCCAGAACAAAGAGGTTAAAAACAGAATCTTCTTTTACCTTCCAAATCATAATATCTGCCTCATTCAGGATTGATCAGACACTAAATATTACCCATCAAAAGTTTCAGACTAATAAGTGCATTCTGAAAGGAAAACTGAGCTGCGTTAAGTGACATTTTTGCACTGTTAAGTTCAAACTCTGCATTTTGCACATCAAGAATAGTCTTGCTACCTACTTCAAAAGCTTTTCTGGCGATTAGATACCGTTTTTCCGCCAACTGTATGAGGCTTCTGGTAGACAAAAGATTAATATTGCTCTGATGAACCTGCTCGTAAGCATTGCGGGCCTTAAGTTCCAGAGTTTCAACTACTTTCTGTCGGGAAAGTCTGAACTTTTCCCGTTCTGCTTCTGCCTGCTTGAGTTTGTAAATTTTGCTCAATCCGGTGAATATATCCCAGCTCAATCCCACATAGACTCTGCTTTCATTACCCAAACCCGGCTCAAAAATGTCAGAAGCATCATTAAAAAACCCATACCCATAAACTGATGCACCAGCATAGATAGCGGGATAGAACTCACTCCTGGCAAGCCTTACCAGATTGTCCTGAATTTCTTCTGCTCCCTGAAGCTTAATGATATCCGGATTCTTTCTGTGAACAAGCGCAAGAACACTGTCAATGCTTAAAGTAAACTCTGTCTGTTCAAATTCACCATCAACAGAAAAACCGGAAAGATCTTCATTGATTCCAGACTTGGTCATGATTTCTTGGTAAACAGTTCTTAAAGAACTCTGGGCTTTCTGCAGTTCGATTCTGGCTTTTTCCAAATTAAACAGTGAACTGATAGTATCCAGTTCATTTGCCCTGCCAACCAGATAAGTAATAACTGCAAGCCGGTGGGTCTGCTCTGCCAACATTACCGCCTCAGAGCAGATAGTAACATTTTTCTGAGCCAAAACTGCGCTGTAAAATGAAATCATAATTTCAGATTTGAGCTTCATCTTTTCAAAATTATATTTGCATAACAAAGTGCGGTGATATGCTTTTGCAACTTTCTTTCCCAGCCTGACTTTACCTTGCGCAAAAATTGCCTGTTTTATATCCAAAGAAGCTGTTATTGCATTATCTGGCATCAACATCATCTCACCTGCCAGAGACAAGCTCTGGGATATTATCGATTCGGCAAGATGTTTGTCAGTGATATCAGAATTCTGCAGATTTGTGTTGAGGCTGTTTTGAAGCTTCTGATCATCTATGAAGAAAAAATTATTACCATGATCAATATTGAGAGATGCACTGATCTGAGGGAGCCCCCTGCCGGTAATTTCAAGAACATAAGCATCGGCTTTCTTGAGCTCAAGTTCCATACTTTTTAGTTCTTTTGAATTGTGTATTGCTGAAATAAGCAGTTCCTCAAGCGTATAAACCTCAGAAAAGGTGGTAAAAACCAGGATAAATAGTAGTAGGAATATGCGACCAGCCATATCAATCCAATTCTCTATAGACAGCAAGTTGCTACAGATTTCAGTTTGCTCCCCCCCTGCTGCCCTGAAAACCTCTCATTCCGACCACATTCTCCTAAGGTTTTCAAGGAGTACAACCGGTTTTAAAATACTAATTACATCTTGCCATTAGAAACTGCAAAAAAGTTAGCATCAACAGCAGAATTTTTTATTAAAACAAAATACCAAAGATTTTTTATGGCGAAAAGATAGTTCAATGGCAAATATGAACGGCTCTTCTTACCTATGTAATTTTGCGTTTTGGGGCAAAAGTTTGTTTACAACAAATCCGTAATTCTTTACAATAACTAACTTTGATTTAAAAATTTACTTCGGATTTGTTGAGAGATGCAGATAAAGAAAGGAAGATTTAAAAGCAGTCTCAACAGCTTTATTTATAGCTATTATAGAAACTTTCTATGGGTCAGCACAGTCAAGTTACTACCGCCACAGGAGTAGTACTTGATTGAGCGGCAAAGCCATTAAAGCAAGAAGGCACGATAGCGCCTTTACGAGACATCTGGCTTCACTGGCTTAGCCAGTGGTTTCCTGAAAGCCAAAAATGAAAGAGAGAAAATAAAGTAAAGGATAATCGGTGAACTCGTCAAAATAAAATGTTTAAAGTGGTTATTTGGTGCAACTTTGTTAACATGGAAAATTGGTTGTGGATTGGTTGTGAAATTTGTAATTTGGACTTTTCTTTTCGGGATTGGTTCTGATTTGATGCTTACAGTTTTATAGCTTTATAGCTTTATAGCTTCATAACTACAGGAAATTGCTGAGTAGTTTGATAAAATAATCATCCTGTTTAGCCGTAGATATCGTTTCATTTTACCCATGAATAGCGACACATTAAGTATATTAATTAGATGAGCTATTTGTAAAATGAACATGGCAGAAGTTTTGCCGTATTATTTTAATAGAAATTTTCTATCTTTTATAGCTGCTTAAACCCAATAAATTACCCAGAATTCGATTATGCATATTGAGCTATTTGTAAAAAAAATGTCGGACCAAAAGCTTCCTCAGGCTGCTATAGACACGTTTGCTGGGTATTACAAGCAATTAATCAACGGAAAAACAGGGTTTATTCCTGAAAATCAGATTGAGCCGATCCAAAAGGGCCAACTCGATCTTTGGCAAACCAACTCCAGTTACATTAGTATCGGTGAACAGGCACTTAACCGTACAGTCATATTGAAGCTAAATGGTGGCCTTGGAACAACAATGGGATTGCAGGGCCCAAAATCTCTGATTCCGGTAAAAAACCAGTTAACATTTCTTGATATTACTGCCTTACAGGCCATCAATTTGAATAAAAAGATCGGTTCAAGAGTTCCACTTATTCTAATGAACAGCTTCAAAACTGATACCTTATGCTCTCAGTTTCTACAAAAATACTCTGAACTTCATGGCGATATTCCTGTTTCCTTTATTCAGAACATGTTTCCCCGTATAGATGTTTCGACTTTAGCTCCGGTTACATTTAGGCAAGACCCACAACTGGAGTGGAATCCATCAGGACATGGCGATATTTACATTTCCCTTATGACCTCCGGAATACTGGACCAGTTGATTGAACACGGATATGTCTATGCTTTTATCTCCAACATAGATAATCTAGGGGCAAGCTTGGATACCGGTATACTGGGTTATTTTATCTCGAACAAGCTTTCATTTCTGATGGAGGTCACAGACCGTACCTGGATGGACCGTAAAGGGGGACATCTGGCCCGACATAAAGACGGCCGACTGATTTTACGAGAAGCAGCACAATGTCCTGAGCAGGATAGACAGAGCTTTCAGGACATCTCTCGTCACTCCTATTTTAATACCAATAATCTTTGGATCAATCTATTGGATCTAAAAAAGCTTTTGGAAGCGAACAACAACATTCTGAATCTTCCCATGATCTGTAACAGAAAAAAAATCGACCCCACCAATCCCGACTCTATGGAAGTATTTCAACTGGAATCAGCAATGGGCACCGCCATTTCCATCTTCAGTAACGCCTCCGCCTTACGGGTCTCCAGATCCAGATTTGCCCCGGTAAAAAATTGCGAAGAATTGCTTCTTTTGTGGTCCGATTATTACCTTCTAAATGATGATTATCACATTATCCATAATCCTGCCAGGCGACATGAAAACATGGGAATTAATCTAGATCCGCAGTACTATTCCTGGATCGAACAGTTAAAAGATCGATTTCCTCACGATGTACCTTCACTATTAGAATGTAACTCGTTAAAAATTACCGGAGATATAAAATTTGGAAGAGGGATTTCCATAAAAGGGTCTGTTTCGATCTGTAACCGGAAAAAGCACCAGATCATAATACCAGATTTCACCCGTATTGAAAGTGACCTTCATTTTGAATAAAAACTGAATCCAATACAGGTTCTCAATATGTCATACCAACTTAGTCAGTTTCTTATTGATGCTTACGATTACCATCATGTCACAACATCTAAACAAAATAAAGGGCTTAATTTCCCCATACAAATAGATGACCAGGACGATAACGATAAACTAAATGAATTCTGCAACATCTTTGTAACTGTAAAACCTAAAGACATTATAAAACTGGAACTGATTGGCAACTTTCCCATAACTAAGGAACTGGTTGACCTAAGCACCAGTCTTAATGGATTCACCGATACTCTGCAATCAAAACTGGTTCTCTACCTTAAAATCGATCAAATAGATGTCATAATGAATATTGCGGATATAATAAGGAAGACTTCATTTCTGGGACCTGTTATTTCCAATCCAAACTGGCTCACCATCTCTTCACGAACTATCAGCTCCCTATATCGATTCGCAAGAATCATTAAAGAATATAAAGCTTCCAAATCATAGCTGATTTTCAGGGGTTTAACAAAAATAAATTCCTAAAAATGAAGTTATGACCAATAACTTTAAACCCTATATAGACAGTTGGGGTGGATGGCAGTCACGCACCATATTGAATTGATAAGCCTTGAATGTATTGAAGGCCTGTCGAATCGCATCAAACTGTAAAATTCAGGGTTAATACAATGGTAATACCGTTTCTAAAGAAAGTCATAAATGAGTCTTTATGACCAGTCATTCTCCTCTTATAACGCAACTACCTGCAGATGAAGCAATAATATCTCTAAAAATTTTAATCTTTGCGGTTGGTATCACATTTTGGGGCCCGAATGAGCTGTCCAAAACCGCACTGGTTAATTTAAGCGGCTGCAGAAACACCTTTTGTACTCCAGCAAGCAACTCTGCAATCTTGTAAACCACGTCTTCATTAATAAAAGGGGAAGCCATGGTTATACGAACTTCAGCAGAAGAACCCATTTTTTTAACAATCCCAATTGCATTCCGCAGTTTGTTCCCAAACTCCTTATCTTTGTATCCTAACTCAGTATACCTTAGTGGTTCGGTCTTAATATCCAGGGCCAGATAATCAGGTTCACACCTGGAAATCATTTCAGGATCTGTTCCGTTTGTGTCAATCTTTATCTTAAATCCGCTTTCTCGTATCTCTCTTACCAGATCCGGCAAAAAAACATGCAGAGTAGGTTCTCCCCCACTAAGAACAACTCCCTCGATAAACGTTTTTCTTCTGTGAAGGAAGGATTGAACAGAAGTCCAGGAGATTTGAGGCAGTTTTCTCAATACAATATCCGGGTTATGGCAATAAGGGCAGCGCAGATTGCAGCCCTCAAAAAAAAGGACGGTCGAAACCGTCCCTGGATAATCGATAAAAGAGGTTTTCTGCCAGCCCGCTATTCCTTCGAAACTGCTGGACATGCTACTTCCTTATTAATGATAGTGGCATCGATAACCGGATGTGAAGCAGAGGTTTCCTGATGAAAATTGCGGTATGTTTTACGAAAACTGAATTCCGATTTTTTACCATCATTCCAGTTCTGTACTGGTCTATAATATCCTACAATACGCGAATATACTTCAGTTTCCTCTGAGCAGTTTGGACAAGAAAAGTGTTCACCTTTAATGTATCCGTGATTGCTGCAGATTGAGAACGTTGGAGAAATGGTAAAATAGGGAATTTCATAATTTTCAGCAATTTTTCTTACCAGTTTTTTACAAACCTCAACATCATCTATCGATTCACCTATAAAAGCGTGAAATACAGTTCCTCCAGTATAGAGTTTCTGGATATCATTCTGCAGGTCAAGGGCTTCAAAAAGATCATCCGTCGCATTTACCGGGAGTTGAGTGGAGTTGGTGTAAAATGGATTGTTCTCACCTGGAATTATCATGCGGGAAAATTTCTCTTTATCGATTTTGGCCAGTCTATATGAAGTTCCTTCTCCCGGAGTAGCTTCCAGATTGTACAGATGTCCGGTTTCTTCCTGATATTTAAGGAGTCTCTGACGCATATACAAAAGCACCTCTTTTGCAAATTCCCTGGCTTGTGAATCAACCAGACTTTTACCCATGAAATTCTGTGTCGACTCGTTCATGCCAATCAGACCGATAGTTGAGAAATGGTTATTCCAGTGCCTCAGATATCGTTGAGTATAGGGAAAAAGCCCCTGATCCATCAATTTACTGATCACATTTCTTTTAATCTCCAGTGAATCTCTGGCAATATCCATGAAATGATCCAACTGGTGAAAATATTCCTCTTTATTTGATGACAAGTAGCCTATTCTGGGAAGATTGATGGTTACTACACCGATTGAACCGGTAAACTCATCAGAACCGAATAAACCACCTCCTCTGTTGCGAAGTTCCCTTTTATCTAACTGCAATCTGCAGCACATTGATCGTACATCACTGGGATTCAATGATGAATTGAGGAAATTCTGAAAATAAGGCGTTCCATATTTTCCGGTCATTTTAAAAAGTAAGCCTGCATTTTCGCTATCCCAGTTGAAATTTCTGGTTATGTTATAGGTTGGAATGGGATAAGAGAAACCCCGTCCATCAGCATCTCCTTCGATTAATACCTCAAGAAAAGCTTTATTTATCATATCCATCTCAGGTTGATATTCTCCATAAGTGCTCTCAAGCGCTACTCCACCCACAATGGCCGGTTGATCCCGCAAGTCCTCCGGAACCACCCAGTCAAGAGTAATATTGGTGAAAGGAGCTTGAGATCCCCATCTCGATGGAGTATTGACACCAAATATGAAGGACTGAATCTGTTGTTTGACATCTTTGTATGAGAGCTGATCCGCTCTTACAAATGGTGCCAGATAAGTATCAAAGGAAGAAAATGCCTGCGCTCCCGCCCATTCATTTTGAAGAATACCCAGAAAGTTCACCATCTGCTGAATAAGAGTCGATAGATGTTTTGGAGGTCTGGAGGAGATCTTTCCTTTGACTTTCCCCAGACCTTCAGAGATTAGCTGCCGTAAAGACCAACCGGCACAATAGCCTGAAAACATAGATAAATCATGAATGTGAATATCACCATTTCTATGGGCAGAGGAGATATCGTGGTTATAGATGTTTTCCAGCCAGTAATTAGCTGTTATTGCTCCACTGTTGTGGAGAATTAATCCACCCAGAGAATAGTTTACGTTGGAGTTTTCCTTAACCCGCCAATCTTCCTTTTTAAGATAACCATCCATCGTGTTGGCAATATCCAGAACCAGATCTTTTGTACTGCGCAACCGCCGGTGCTGCTCTCTGTAAAGAATATATGCCTTGGCAATTCTGGCGTGTCCCTGCTCTATCAAGACTTTTTCCACAATATCCTGAATTTCTTCAACCGCAGGGATAGAATTGGGATGAAATTTTTGAGCGATTGATTCTTCAACGTTCTTAGCCAAATAAAGCGCCAATCCGAAGTCTTTTGCGCCAGCAGCCGATGCCGCCTTAAAAATTGCATTAGCTATCTTATAGTTATCATAAGGAACCAGTTTTCCATCTCGCTTACGGATCGTCGAAATCATCAATTATCTCCTAACTGATAGGGTGAACCACAATAGGTGCTACAAATATGGAAAAGAGTATACAATATCTATCCCAACCAGTCAATGAGAAATATTGTAATTTTTTTTAATTTCTAACCTAATGCGAAAAAATAGAAACAAGAGTAAGTCTAAAGCAATGATATTAAAGGAAATCTGTCTTTTCCACCAATGCAGAAGGGGAAACAAAAACAGATCGTCTATTAGGTACATTTAAAGATTTTTTTTGAAGATCTGCTGGCATGTTTCTTGCAATTTCACATCAAAAACAACCTTAAACATTCGTCGCGGATATTAAAATGTCCCTTTTTTTACAAAGAATAATCAGGGCAGCAAAGCTGGATCTCTCTCTTTATGAAGAAGTTGAATCCGACTCTACAGCCCTGCTTCCTGCCATGATGGTGGTAATCATCTCTTCTTTAGCCGCAGGTTTTGGAACCGTTCAACAGATTGGTCCTAGTGGAATCTTATGGGGAACAGTAACTGCTCTTGCTGGATGGTTTGTGTGGTCCTTTTTAACCTTTTTTATAGGCACCAAAGTTCTTCCTGAACCTCAAACTGAAGCAGATTACGGGCAACTGCTAAGAACCATCGGTTTTTCCAGTGCTCCTGGTATAATAAGGATTCTTGGGCTGATACCGGTAATCGGCTTTATGTCTTTCTTTATTTCCTCTATCTGGATGCTTGCAGCAATGATTGTCGCTGTTCATCAGGCTCTGGATTATAGTTCCACCTGGCGAGCTGTAGCAGTCTGCGCAATCGGGTGGGCAGTTCAAATGGCTGTCATTATTCTGTTGAGCTCAATTTTTTATCACACCTGAAAAAATATGGGCTTATAACTATTCAGTTATGAAACAAAATAACTTTCAAGAAATTAACCAAAATAATTTCTAATCAGACAAGCTGGGCTGCTGAATTATATAGGGAGTCACAAAAATCACCAGATCCTTTTTTTCCACGTTATTTTCTGATCTTTTAAACAGATTACCTAAAAGAGGAATATTTTTAAGCCCAGGAATTCCGGATTCGTTTTTTTGAATTTCATTAGAAGTCAGGCCGGCAATCACCACCGTTTCACCATTAGAGACAACCACATTAGTTGAAGCACTCTGCTCATTTATTATAGGAACTCCATCCTGAAGAGTATAAGACTCTTTCCGTGGACTCAATTCAAGCAATATGCGTCCGTTTCCTGAAATATGGGGTTTAACGACCAATTCAGTTCCTGCATTTACCATTTGAACTACCGTATTCCCGGCCTCATCCAGGTATTTTACCGGTACCTGCTGCCCCATAAATATCTTTGCCTCTTTGTTGTCAAGAGTTGTGATTTGCGGTTGTGCAACTATTTCTCCCTTATTATCGTTAAACAGGTATTCCAGAGTAACATCAAACTTGTCCGGACTGATAACTCCGTAACTAATCCTCTCCAAAGCTCCTGATACAATATTGGTTTTTTCCGGAATATGTACACCCTCCACTTTATTTGAAGCATCAGTATATCCCCAATGAACTCCTAATCTCTGGATGGCACCCGAACTCACCTCTATTATCTTACAGGAGATAGAAATCTGAGCGGTTTCCACATCCAGTTGTGATACCATCGACTTAATCTGATTCACATTTTCTTCTGTATCGAAGATAATGAGAGAATTAGTATGTTCTACTACTGTAATCTTTCCTCTGGAAGACAAAAGTTCTTCAATGGATTTTTTCATTTCACTGGCAGGAATATGCAGTATCCGCACAATCTCCCGTTTTAAAGAACCTGTTTCCAGAAGAGCCTGAGATGAAGTGGTTTCACTTTGCTGACTTTTATTTATCTGATCTGCAGGAAGAACATAAAAGTATGTTCCTTCGTCAACCGCCGCAAGATTGTTAATGCGACATAAAATATTCAGTATTTCTCTCCAGCTCTTATTTGATACAGAAAGTGATACAGTACCCTTTACCGCCTCTCCTGCAATTATATCTACTCCACTGAACGCACTGAGCTGTTTAAACACCGAATGGATCTCTGCATTATGTACCTCGAAAAGATCAATTCTCTTTTCGTTTTGTCTTCGGGACGAGGACTGGGAATTAGCTTCAAAGCCAATTAAACAGAGCATGATCATAATATTAATTCTCAAGACAACTTTAGAGTTCATCGTACCCCCACTTCCTGATGTGATAAAGTATTGGTGAGGCGTAAAGTAACCGATCGTGAAATGCCATATTCCGTAATCAGAAACACAATTCTGTCTCTGTAGATTTTTAAAACCTTTCCTTTTTCTACCCGGTCTTCCTCTCTCAGAGTAAATGGTCGATTATTATTTTTTTTATCTTCCAGTAAACCAATGCGATCTCTATTGTCATATAGAATACCCACCAAACGGAGGTTTTCTACAAATGGCAATCCCAGATCCGATTCAACACTGCTTATATATGGCAAAAATGGATCACGTCCCTTACGGTGATAACGGATCACATTCCCGGAAGCTCCTAACATTGTATCAGAGAATCCCGCCCCTGACAACTCATTATTAAGAGGTAAGGGGATTTCCGAATATAGATTCACCCTCAGTTGGGTTACTGTATCAGCCTGCAACTGTTGCATGGTTGTTATTGACGAAGGCACGCGATTATTTTCCTGACTCTCCATTTTCGGAGTCATTCCCTCCAGTGGTTGGAGTGCCCCCTGATCTGCCAGATCAGTTCTTTTCTCCTGTATCGAAAAGAGAAGATTTCGTGGGAAAGGTATGGAACGGTCTATCTGAATCTGTCGTTCGAGTGACTTCATGTCAATTTCATAGACTGGCATTTTGTAGAAATCGTAAACAAGCTCCATCCCCTCTATAGAATTCCACAAAACTGCTTTCTGCTCGTTCTTAAGCATGGCATATAGAGAGAGGCCCTGACCTCTTTTACTCAAAATATTTAAGGCAGAATCGGCTGACTTGCGATTCAGAATAACTTTTGCCCACAGCAGACTATTGTTCCCCATTTTAGTTTTATCAAGTTTTATACTTTTAAAAACAGTTCCTTCTGGTAAATCATAGAAAGTCGATTCTATTTCACTGCCGGCATTATGGAACCTGATCAATAAAGTATCTTTTTTACGCTGTATATCACAGTCTACATCAGTATTGAAATCGAAAAACAATTCACAGGTGTTATCACGGTTGAATAAACGGATATTCCTCAGATTTGCCGCCAAAAGACTTTTTCTGTCTGCCTGTTGAACCGGATTCTCCCTTTGTCTGGAATCCAGATCCGACAGACTCCATTTCGATTGAGCAAATGGCTTACTGGAAAGCAGGGCCATCCAGGTATTTCCCTTTAATTGCGATCTGATAATGGAGTCTGCTGAAGTACGAAGGGCAATATTTAGTTCGACACCATCAATTCTGTTTTTTAAGGAAAGACTTTTAAGAGCAGCATCGGAATGAAACTGGTTAAAATTTACAGAATTTTCTTTATATGTACAACCCTCGATCAGAATACTGACCGAAGAACCATTCCTTTTTTGAAGGTGAGTATTTAAAGCACAATCAGATGTAATAGAAATCGCCAACCCTTTTGGACCAGCCACAACAACCAGATCAGAAACCGAGGGCTTACCATTTGCAGAAAATATCGAAAATAAAACAGTAATGCTAATCAGCCGCTGTAGTACAAATGTCCACTCTTTCCTGTACATAACTATCTTTTCGATGAAAATGTGGTCATTTCAAAAGAAGAAACCACAGTTATTCCTGTCGTTTCCATCAGCTCAGTTTGCGTCTGAGATAAATTCAATTGACTGGCTGCAATATTTACAGAAGTCAAATTGATAATCAATGCGAAATTGGCCAAGAACGCAAAAAATTCAGCAAGTTCATGGTAACCACCTTCTATTGTAACATTATACCGGTTTTCCACATAATACTCCCTCTCCACATCAGGAAGAGGGTTAAAGCGGGTAGTGGTAATTCCGGAAGCTCGTGCAACCGCATTAATCTCCCTCAAAAGCTTTGGTATCTCTTTATGGTCAGGAAAAATCGATTTAAGCGAATCCAGTTTGGCCTGAGATTTTGTAAGCTCTATCCTGAGTACATCAAGTTGAGGTTTCAGGGCAAGGATTGTACGTAAGGTATCCTGTTTTTGTTTCTGTTTTTTCTGTAAAGATATAAGAGTGTCCATCGAAGGAGTATAAAAATACTGATGCCAAAATAAGGCAATTACAGCCGTAATAGCTAGCACAATGAGGGGGTTTCTGATTTTAGGGTTTTTCAGATTCAAAGAGAGTTTCATGGCGCATTTCCCTCTTGATTTTGACTGGCTACCGCATTACAAACGCTGAGTTTGACATCAGGATTAATTTGACATGAAATATTGAAACTAAAGAGTCTGCTCTGCGGATCGATCTGTTCTATTCTTGAAAGATCGACGCTATTCACATATTCGCTTTCCTTTAATTGTGACATATAATTTGCGACTTCAGAAAAAGAATAGGTTCTTCCTTCTATATGGATTACAGGAGGTGAACTGTTTTCCTCCTTTATAGAGATAAGCCATGTGTACTCGGGAAGCCTGCTGCTGAGCTCTTCCATCAGCCTCACCCATTTTTCACGATTGACACTGATACGTTCTAAAGCCAGTATCTTCTCCCCTATGAGCTGTTGATCTGAACGAAGCTTTTTTATTTCATCGTGAATCGGACGGTTGATTGCGATTTGCTGTTCAAGGGCCTTGATCTCGTTTTCACATATTCCCTTGGTATTTTCAATATTAACACTCCAGAACATCAGCCCCAGACATGTAAGAACCAGTATGATAAGCGGGTAAACCACTTCCCTCTCAAGATGAAAGTTTCTCCGGTGGACCCGATACTCAGCGGGCAGCAAATTTATTTCTATTCTCTCTACCATCATTTATTCACATTTTCTTAAAGCCAGACCAATAGCTACCGTCAGCAGAGCAGAAAAACTCTTAGGTGCCATGTTCCCAAATAAACTCGGATCGAACTGCAGAAATGACAGTGGATCTGCCAGCCTGACCTGAATCTGATGCTTTTTGGCCAGAATGGATGCAATATTTGGAATATAAGCACCTCCTCCAGATAAGACCATCTTATCAACACTATCATTTTTCTCTGAACTTTTGAAATAAGAAAATGCCAGTTCAATACCCGATGAAAGCTCCTCTGCAGCATACTCGATACTTTGCAGAACCTTATTGGGATCTATGGAATCGATCATACGTCCTTTCAATACCTGGAATGCCTCTTCACTATTGAGACCAAGATTACGCTGCATTATTTTGTGAAAATATCCACCCGCTGTGGAAACATCTCTGGTAGAATGATAAACCCCATCTTTAACAAATGTAATATTGGTAAGATCGTGACCAATGTTTACCAGGGCAACAACCCCCTTGTCCGGATTTGCAGATGATTCCATTGCATAGCAGTTATTGATGGCGAAAGCATCGACATCAATTATAATCGGGCGTAAACCAGTATCATAAAGAAGGTCGATGTATTTCTGCATGATCTGATTTTTTGCAGCTATAAGCAGAACTTCTATCTCCCCGGTCTCGTGGTTGCGGTGAAGGATCTTATAATCAAGGGTGATATCATCCACATCAAAGGGGCTTCTCTGGCCAGCTTCCCATAAAATCAACTCTTCGGCATTATCATTGGAATCGATTTTAAAAACGAATTTATCTGAGATAATTCCATGACCAGACATAGAAATAACCACTTCCACAATCGAAGGGTCGCATTGATTTACCAGATTACTTATAGCCTCTATCAGCACATCCCGTTTCTTTATATCACTGCCTTCGATTGTACCAGCAGGAAGCTCCTTAATTCCCACTGCCTCTAGAAAATATCCTTCTTTAAGATGAACTATTTTCACCAGTTTTATGGAATGGTTTCCTATATCAAGCCCTACGGTAGCTTTTCTGGAGCTAAATTTGGTAAACAGTTTCATTTGCAATTACCTATGGTTCTCTGGTTAGTTTTTTCAGGGTTGATAAAGAAAACCTGCACTATTAACATGTAACATGAATGCAGAAAATTGTCAATGTTAAAACGTTTAAATTAAAGATTTCCGGTCAAAGATGCTCTTCAGCGCATCTGCTGTGGTATCCAGGTAGAATCCTTTCCCTCCACCTGAAGCATCAGTACAATCTGACGCTCTTCAGTGACACTATTCATATACCCGCGGGAAACGATAGTCATATAAAGAGTCTGATCTTGAAGATAGGGGCGAAGTTCTACGGAAAAGAAGCCGTTTTCGTAACTGGTTTTCTTGTACCCTTCACGCCAGGATGGTTTCTCATTTATCTTTTGCAATGTAAGCAGCATTCCGTACTCACTCAGCTCAATCGCTTTTCTGTGATACTCCTGACCGTTCTGCTGATAATCCTGGATCAACGAATAAATTAAGGCACCAATTATAATGAGAGTGGTAAAAGCAGCAATTATTCTGAATATTACACCACCATGTTGAAGATAATTGGCTTTCTCCTCATCCGCTTTTTTAATTCTTTTTATCATCAAAACTCAGTATCCATTTATCATCAAATTCAAGTATCCGTCCCGATCAAATCTTAATATACACAAAAGCCTTCAACGCCATTGATTAAGTTGACGCTGTTTTTCAAAAACGAATCGGATTATCTTCTCTCTGATTGCAGTTTCAATATTAATAAACTGAAGACTGTGCCTATAAAAGGTGGTATCATGAACCTCCTGAAGGCTCACCCGCAAAATTCTGGCCCCAATCCCGCTAAAAACATTATCGGTGATTTTAAAGCTAAGCGATACAATGTCTCCTGGAATAAAAGATCTCTCTACTACTATACATCCACCACCGCCGCTTATATCAACCATACGGCCTTCAATCAATCCGCCAATCTCTGCATACTCATCTTCCCTTGCACTTCTAATCAACCTCACCTTTACCGGAATGTTTATGTCTACTCTGGCATACTGACGCAATTGATTTCTGGTCAATTCAAGGGTATGCCTGAAATCAACCGTTGACTGATCTTTTCCACAGATAACTACCTGAACTCCATATACTCCATCATTTTGTCTGGCCAAAGCAAGCATTACAGATTGCCCCTCAAGTATCCCCAGACTTTCCTCTTTTTCAGGATCGTACTGAATCCTGAAATAAAACTCCTTGTTCTTCACCACTCTGGCATTGTGTATAAGTGTAGCCTTACTCCTGCGATTTATTACAGTGACTTTCTGTCCTACTTCAAGATTGCGGGTTGAGATAAGTGGATGCTCATATGGAAGAAAACCGTATCCCAGTTTTTTCCTTATCATCCCAAGAATCTCTTCCTGCTGTTCGATAACATCCAGAGAAGCATTCTGTTGAAGTAAAGAATTTACTTCTGCATCGATACATCTCTCAAAAAGTGATTCTGATTGAAAAATTATGTGGGGATGACTGACATTGGTATGCTGAAGAAGTTTTTTTATTTTCTCTATTTCAGCTTCAGTTAACTCCGCCTTTTCTATATTCTTCTGAAAAATCTGATATGCCAGTTTTTCCATTTCATTCTGACGTCTGAATTTTGCCTGTAAATGCATTAGGACCACGATCCCTATCCCGGCAATAAAAGTCAGAACCAGCCCTGATATCAAAGAGACATCTGCGCCTCTCCAGCCAATCTGGTCAAAAAGGTTTTGCCCGTTTGCCCCACAGACAAACAATACCGATATTGTCAGTGGAATCGTAAAAAATATTTTTTTTGAATACAACATAGGTTTCACCTGATTAGAAAAGTATAAAGGTTAAACACTAAATTGTCCATGTTTTTTTAACCCTTTACCCATTATGTACCCTGATACTATCCTGTTGCATAACTGATTAACCCCAGTTATAATCATTAAGAGGTTACAAAAAAAAATGAAAAAAATAGCAGTTGAAAAAATTGAAGATGGGATGATACTATACAGAAAAGTCTGCAACTCATCAGGAAACATTCTGGTTTCCAAAGGCGTATCACTTACAGCAGCACTGGGAAGAAGGTTGAAAAACTGGGGAATTCATTATGTTTACGTTGAAGGAGAAGAGCAGTCAACGGAGGAATCAACCATTATATCCAGTTCTCCAGAAGAGCTTAAAACACATCTGTTATCCAAGTTTTCCTCTGTAATAGAAAATCCCATAATGGAAAAACTTTTTGTGGCCGTTTACCAGTACCGTTTACAAAAAAACAGCAGATAGGGTAATAATGCCAGACCAAAAGAAAATAATGGAGAAGATAAGTACTCTCTCTTCCATCCCTACTTTACCTTCTATTATCGGACAGATTACCAGTCTTCTTCAAAACCCAAAAACCTCTGCAGAAGAACTGGGACGGGCTATTGCATCCGATCAGGCTCTTGCCGCCAAAGTATTAAAACTGGTAAACTCGGCATTCTATGGATTCCCCGGACGAATCAGCACTATCACCCATGCAATTGTAATACTTGGATTTTCCACCATTAAAAATGTGGTTCTCACAGCTTCTATTCTGGATATATTCAAAAAGAAATCGGACAATCTCATCGATTTTGATATAGAACAGTTCTGGATGCATTCTATCGCTTGTGGAGCTGCTGCAAAATCAATTGCTCGGTTCACCGACAATAAAATAAAGGAAGAATGTTTCATTGCAGGTCTGATCCATGATGTAGGTAAAATTCTGCTTTATCAGTATCTTCCGGAACTCTTCATGAAAACGTATGCCTTTTCAATCCAGAACAAGCTGCTTTTTTATCAAAGCGAACTGCAATTGTTCCAAATAACCCATCAGGAAATTGGTGGTACTCTGGCAGAAAAGTGGAATCTTCCGCAAATGCTGCAACAGGCGATCAAATATCATCATACTCCCAATCCGGTTCAGGAGTGTTTTTCCACCAATTCGATTGTCCATTGTGCAGATATTCTGGTAAGAGCTCTTGATTTTGGTAATGGAGGTGATAATAAATTACCTAACTTGTCTGAAATCGCTTGGAAAAGCCTCAATCTTGATGCCATTCCAGCTTCAACCCTCTTTGACATGATTTCAGATGAAATAGAAAAAGCTACTGCATTTATTCAATTATCCTGAAGATGATGTCTTTGCCATTTACTACAGGTGAAATCTTCTGTAGTTTTCTTTTTTCATGGTAGGAATAGTAAATGAAAAGAGAACAATGGCGCAACTTTCCTATATCCTTTTACCGTTTACAAATCAATAGATGTTGAGTTGCTGCTGTCATGCCTGTTTTTGTAGATTTTTCCTTTAATGCACTTAACTTCATATTCAATAGAGTTTATGTTTATTTTATTAATAAGGGGTGGTAATAAAAGAAAACAATTAATGAAACTGTATCGATTGCCGTCTGGCATTACTTCTCCTGATCGTTTTGATCTCTGGAAATATTCTGCGTTTCAAGATTCTTTAAAAACAGCTTTTGACGAAGTTGAGAACGGATTTTCTGATTCTCCTGGTGACTTTGAGGCATCCTAAAACCTCTTATTAGAAATGTAAGCACCAGCAGACCAAACAATATCAGTATATAGGCTGTGAGTGGAAGATCAAAAAGATCCATACGTATACTCCTTGCTGAAATTACTTTTTGGTCTCAGTTCCGATTCTTCACACATTTCTTGGCTATATGATCCACCTTCATTTACAATAAGGAAATCAGAAATACTTCTCCATGAAGCCAAACCATGTTTTTGCATCCTGTTAATCATCACCTTCAAAAGCGCAAAAGACATCTTGCTCAATTCTGCCACAGTGCGATTCCGATGCCAACGCTGCTCCATATCTACCTGAGCAACTCTTGATAAACCCCTGGAAAAATAGATATCCATTAACAACCCTATCTCTACTCCATACCCGGAAAAGATAGGTAAGTTTTCCAACAGAGAACGACTTATGGCATATTCACCAGCCAGAGGCTGATTAAAACAGGCTAATTCAGGAATGAATGCAGAAAGCAAAGGTCGCACTAAAATTTCGGTAACCCTTCCACCCTGATTCTCATACACTCCAGACCCTAAAAGTAATGGTCGTTTGTAAAACGCTTTAACAAAATCAAACTCCTGATAAATCAGCAAAGGACCCAGAAGTCCGCAGATAAACCGCTCATCAAAATCTATTATATCCGAATCGATAAATACCAGAATGTCACCAGAGGTTACAAACTGAGATTTCCACAAAGCAACTCCTTTACCATAGCAGTCTACCTTCGGACCGGCAGAATCCGGAGTGTAAACCGATGCACCGGCTTTAACAGCCTCTTTTACCGTACTGTCATTAGAAAAACCATCCATAACCACTATTTCATCCACGATCTCTATCTCCTTCACCATCTTCTGATGAATTCTGGAAACGATCGTCCCGATGGTCCTTTCCTCATTCAGTGCCGGAATGACCACACTTATCCTTATTTCCCTCTGTTTTTTTGCCTGCAGTAATTGTGGTTTTGATAAAAAGGCGCTACTGTGAAAAGTCTTTATCATCCATTTATCCGAAAAATATGAGGAATAGTAAAGAATGTAATGATACATTCAAAAGACAATATCGGGCAACCCCTTTTACTGTCTTTCGAATGTTTCCAAAACTGACAACTATCTGGCCTAAATCTTACAATTCACGCCACACAACGCAATACAAGATAAAAAACGGTGCTTTTGCACCAGATAACATACCCCAAAATACGACAGTAATAATCGTCGGAAATCAGGCAATACCTAAATCATAGGAATCAGGTATCACCTTATATTCTGCACTTAGAAAAGCGCAACTCCGCTCATCTCCTGAGGTTGAGCAATCCCAAGAATCTTTAACATTGTAGGAGCAATATCAGAAAGCTTGCCACCTTCCCTAAGATTAAGATCACCATTACCCACTATGGTCAATGGTACGACATTGGTGGTATGTGCAGTCATGGGAGAGCCATCTTCTAGCATTGTCTGCTCTGCATTACCGTGATCTGCAGTTAAAATACAGCAACCGCCTTTGGCTAACACCGCTTCTACTACATCATGTACACAAGTATCCACAGTCTCCACCGCTTTGACGATTGCACTGAAAACTCCAGTATGGCCTACCATGTCACAATTGGCAAAATTACAAATGATCACATCATATTTTTCGCTATTTATCGCCTCTACCAGCTTATCCCGCACCTCAAAAGCACTCATTGAAGGAGCAAGATCATAAGTTGCCACTTTCGGGCTGTTCACCAGGATTCTTTCCTCACCATTAAAGGGCTCATTCTTTTGTCCGTTAAAGAAAAAGGTGACATGTGCATACTTTTCTGTCTCTGCGCATCTTAACTGCTTAAGACCATTTTTTGCCAGTACCTCTCCAAGAATATTTTTGTTTTCCAACTCAGGATATGCTTCTTCAAAATTTCCATTATCATAATAATGAGTCATCGCAACAAAACATGGAACGATAAATGGACGTTTTTCAAATCCGGTAAAATCCGACTCAACCATAGCTTTGGTTAACTGACGGGTCCTGTCAAAACGAAAATTGAAAAATATAAAAGCATCATTTGGATTCATCCCCTGGTAATCGATAATCCGCGGCTTGATAAATTCATCAGTCTGGTTTGATTCATAAGAATTCTCAATCGCATCTTTCCAATTGCTTTCCTTTATTCCTGTACCCTCGATAACTGCGCGATAAGCAAGCTCGGTCCTGTCCCAGCGGTTATCCCTGTCCATGGCATAATAGCGCCCGATCACCGTAGCCACTCTTCCCACTCCCACCTGATCGATTCCATCCTGAAGAAACTTCATGTGTTCCAAAGCCGATTTAGGCGCAGTATCTCGTCCGTCAGTGATGGCATGAATAAGAACATTACTGAATTGACGTTTTTTACAAAGTTTCAATAAAGCTATGCAATGTCTGGTTACAGCATGAACGCCTTCCTCCTGAATCAGACCCATAAGATGCAGTGTGCTGCCGTGTTCCTGAGCATAATCTATGGCCCTGTTGAATGCTTTATTGCTAAAGAAATCTCCATCACTAATTGATTTGTCTATTCTGGTAAGGCTTTGGTAAATAGTTCTTCCGGCACCGATGTTCAAATGTCCTACTTCACTATTACCCATATAACCTTCGGGCAGCCCGGCACTCAGACCTGATGTTTCAATAAAAGTCGTCGGAAAATTCTTCTCGTAAAAATCTGTAAATGGTGTTCTGGCTTTGTAAATGGCATTTGAATCCTCTTCATTACCTTTACCCCATCCGTCACGCAGTATCAGACATACAGGCCGTTTCTTCATTTAGATAATGCTCCTTGAGAAAAAATTTATACCTGCTCCGCTTAAGACAGCCTTTCAGCGATCTATCGAAGCGAATTAAAGAGTTCAGCTAACCCGCTTTAGCCCATTAATCGGGTAAAGCCAGAATTAAAGCCTCTAAATATAGTAAAAATCCTTTAACTACTCTGAAATTTCCGATAATTATAAAATCCAAAAAATTCCAAAACTATAGGCATCGAATCACAAACCCCCAATAGGAAAATTCCAATAACCAATTATTAAAAGATCCCATTCCTGTTTCGGATTTCTAATTCTCCTTTCATACTCCTGTTCTTTTTTCCAATTTCTAACATTGTAACTTAGGATTTGTTTGAATTTATAGGAAACCAATATTTTGATTTTTATCCGCAGAAAGGCTATCTTTAAGGATTAAAAAACTGCAATCATTTTTCTTTTGAGGGAATGATCATGCGACCAGCATCTTATACTTATTTATCTGAAAATGAATGGAATGAGCGTATCTCTAAAGCAGAGGCTATTGCTGCAAATTGCCAGCTCTGCCCCAGACGATGCCGGGTGAATCGGCTTATTGGAGAAAAAGGATTCTGTGCCGCCCCTGATAAAATGATCATTTCCAGCATTTTCCCTCATCATGGTGAAGAACCCCCGATTTCCGGTGAAAAAGGTTCAGGAACGGTCTTCTTCTCTTTTTGTACTCTTAAGTGCTGCTTCTGCCAAAATTACCAGATTTCCCACGAACACGAGGGGAAACCTTACTCGATTGAGGAACTGGCCGATAAAATGCTTCATCTTCAGGAGCTTGGATGTCACAACATTAATCTGGTAACCGCAACTCATTTTCTTCCCTGGATCCTCAAGTCACTAAGGGAAGCAGCCAAAAAAGGGCTCTATCTTCCCATCGTTTATAATTGCGGGGGTTATGAACTCTGTTCCACTATTTCACTGCTTTCCGATATTGTTGACATCTATCTTCCAGATATGAAATATGGCATAGAAAAAGCGGCAACCGATTATTCATGTGCTCCTGATTATGTGCAAATTAATAGAGATGCAATTAAGGAGATGTTTCGCCATGCTGGACCATTGCGCTTGGATCAAGATGGAATTGCATGGAGAGGTCTTTGTATACGCCATCTGGTGCTTCCGGGTAACCTGGAATCCAGCATATCAATCTGTAAATTCCTCAGTTCAACTTTTGATCCTGAAGATATCTCAATAAGCCTCATGGCCCAATACAGGCCTCTTTTTAAGGCAGATCAATTTGAAGCGCTAAGGAATACTCTTACTCCTGAAAGCTACTCTCTTATCAGGGACAAATTTATTTCTGCAGGATTTGGAGGGTATTACCAGGAATTGGAACAGTTGGACAAATCATTTCTGATTAACTTTAAGGAGCATAAGGATAAGCCATTGACTGGTAATTCATAGGATTCAGCCATTTCATTTACATCTATGTTCTTCACGCCCGTACTTTAATCTCGCATCCACCATTATTTATCTTTCTTCCCCCAATTAAGTTTTTTTGTAAATTAATAGGAATCCCTTTTTTCGGGTAATAAATAAAATGTTTGAATAATTAACAGAAAATAATATCTTGAACAAGACGCTCCAATTATTCTCCAGATTGGGCTATCCTGCTCATCACAGCATCTCTTTCCACTATCATTTCCGGACATTTAAGACTAAAAAATTCCTTGTCACCAAATGGTAACACTGTTTCTGAAAACTTTACCTGCACTCCGTATGGTAAAATTATCATATTCTGGATATTTCTTTCCC
Organism: uncultured Fibrobacter sp.; assembly: GCA_964472925.1. Classification (GTDB taxonomy): domain Bacteria; phylum Fibrobacterota; class Chitinivibrionia; order Chitinivibrionales; family Chitinispirillaceae; genus JAAYPC01. Next base: position 38,330 of record CAYYNL010000002.1, read on the forward strand.
ATCTGGCAATCATCGAAGTACTGTTCTGAATATTTACCTGCGCAGATTCGAATAATCTAAAAATAGCCCAATCTCCTTTAAATTTGAGCTCATCAGTATAGTTCTGATGAATAAATAAGCTCAAAGTGATCCCGTTTTCCTGTGTTTCTGAAGGCCACTGAAGACATAAACTGAGCTTATCATCAACAATCTTATATTCCTGCTTACCTATATTCAATGTACCTCTAATCTTATTACCAGGTAAAGATATAAAATATAACGACTGAACTTTCAAAGAACCGTCACTGTTAAATATAGAACTACTTATTTTATCTGCTTTCCTTATCATTTCATAAAATAACTCGTTGAACTGAAGATTAATACACCCCACTAATTTTGACTTCCATTTATCGCCATCTCTAACCAGATAAAAAGACAGATTATTCAGAATAAACCCAAATAATATACCTGTATTAGGCCGTAAAAACTCTATCGCTGCATCCAACGGTGCATCCTCTTTTGTCTTGTAAAAAGGATATTTCCCTGACAATTTGCTATTATAGAAATTATATACATTTCTATACCAGATATCATTGATCTCTTCCGAGATTAAACTAATAATAGTTTCTGCAGCCATTTCTAAAGGCTTTCTGATAACTGAAATCATGGCAGGTTGTAAATATTCTGGCATTGACATTATCAGTTTTTCAGTTACTCTCCATGCGTTTAACAATGGATCTTGATCAGTTCCATTAAAAACTTCCAGAAAATTTTTGCTTCCTGCACAGCTTATCATTTTATCAGAAATAATATTTAGCTTTTCCTTGTATTCTGATAAGCCCTGTGACCTGACAAGAACCATCAATGGTTTAAAAAACTGATCAATTTTACTCAGGGTATCTTTTTTCAATATGGCATCATTGGCTACAGAAATATGTTTTTTAACAGATGTGATATTTTTTGCGGTACAACTCTTTGCAGCATTTATCAAAGCCTTCTCTTTAGGTAATGTATTTACCTTAGATAGTTTTATAACATTATCCAAAAAAACAGAAATGTCAGAACCCTCCACTGTAAGTTTTCTTAAAAATTGAGCCATACCAGAAATACCTTCCGGTTTCTGGTAATAGACTGATTCCAAAAACGATAACCATTCCCTGCATACATCATCGATATACATGGAATCCAGATCTGATTTTAATTTTTTTTCATCCTTTATTTCATATCTGATACCATTTTCACCTGTAACCCAGTCTATTATTATAGGATTCTTGATCGAGATTGATATCTCATTTTTTACGTACTTGTCCCATCCTTCCTGTGTATAAATAGTATTGATTCTTTTTTTGCTTAAAATTACTCCGTCCCCAATCGAAATCAATGAAGAAGTTTTCTGTAATCGGCTGGCAAGCGATTCGTAGATAATTTTCGCATCCGGAATCTGTGCAAGATGATTCCTTGCCTGCTTCACTAAGAACGGATTCTGCTGAATCAAAGGCATTTCACCAGTTTTTAAAAAATAATTGTATAACCCGATATTCTTTTTCAGTATTGTCTCCAGATTCATCGGCAACTTTTTTATTTTTTTTAGATTGATCATAAAAGGGAAAAAGTCATTTTCTATTGTTTCTCGAATAACCACTGTATCTATTCTACTCTGATTTATAGCAACTTCTTCAGAAATAGACAAATAAGTTTTTAAATACCTGTAAAGAGATAAGTAATTTTCATATGTCAGATTGTAATTGGATGCGCTGATATTTTTAATACAAGATTCAAGGTATGCTGCCATAGGAACACTTAAAAGGTTATATGCCTGTTGAATGTAGATCCTTTTCAATTTATCATAAGTTCTCTCAGTTTTTACAAACCCTATTCCATAGGATAAAGGCACTCCAGTCTTGTGAAATGTCCTGAATTTTTCAACCATCTCAGATATATTTTGCATTTGTGTATAAGCATCTATCATTTTACCGTTTTTGGAATAATTCTTTGTAATTTTTTCATTAATTTGGCCTTTTAATTTTTGTGCTTTTTCATAAGAAAAGAACAGATACAATAACATAAAAATAAAAACCAGAGAATATACCCCGCACAATGTATAGTATTTTATGCGACCTTTTTTTGTTGTACTCCTGGTTCCCTTCAAAATCTGAATACCACTGGGGAAAACCTCAAAAAATAACCTTTCAATAAATAACGTTCCTGGTTTTCGAAATGACTTTTGTTCTGTTCCCCTGAAATAATCCTCATTTCTATGTGGGTTTAGTGGATGACATATTATTGTTTGTGATAATTTTGAAGAGATCACACATTCTTTTGGATTTGTTCCTTTTATTTCATTTGTATTACAGCTAACAAAATAAAACCCTTTGAAAACTGGTTTACCTTCGTATGGATTATCTTTGAACAATTCTTCAAAAAAATCACCAATTTTTTTCTTTATTCCCTCAAATTCAACTAAAAATTGACTTATGAGTCTTCGTGTATTATTATTGTTTTCTTTTGCAGATCTTTTCAGATAAAAAGATTTAAGAGAATTACAGATTATTTCGTACTCTTTATTAAACTCTATGCGGGGGAAATCTTTCATCCCCTCATTAGCAAATGTAGCGCCTAAAATCTGATCAGACCATTTTTCTGAACCATTATAAAAATATTCTGTAAACCCTGGCATTGAATCCATTTTACTGAAAATGCAAAATACTGGTAGTTCAATTCCCCAATATCTTATCATTTCATCATATTTACTTCTCAGTTCTTTTGCTGTTTTTCTGATACTCTGCTGAGAGCCATTGATTATGCAACCAATATCTATAATACAAATAGTACAATCGACAGGTCTTTTCCGACGTATCTTTGCCAAAGACTGATAAACTGATTCAAATAACTCATTATTTTCTGAATTGTATAATTTTCCTGGAAAATCTAACCATATAGCATTATTTCCTGAGAACCATTTTATCCCAGATGAGCTTTCATCATCATTGTCTATGGGATATCTGAACTGAAAACTTAGTCCAGATTCAGCCAATACAGTACTCTTTCCACTATTTTCAGGCCCGGTTATCATGAACCACGGGATATCATACAAAGCATGATTTATAAATAATCTTCCTGGCTTCACCGTTTTTAAATAGCTCTTTATCGCAGTTTTAAACTCTTTCTGGACCTGATATGACATCTGATTTTCTATTGAAAATGAGTGAGATAGTTTTTTATTGGTCTTTTCTTTCTTCATAAATAACATCTTTGGCCATCTTTTTCTTTCAGTTTTTTCCTTGAATTACCAACCAATACTCTTCACCATTTCCCCCTGGTTCACCACATATACTGTCAATTCCTAAAGATGCATTATCAGTTCCCAGATTGACGGAAATCATGTTTTCTGTTGTATATTTCACTTTCACATCATATTCCAGATATTGTGGGAGATAAGAATTTATTATTTTAAAAACACCTGAAATGAAACCTGACCCGCTGTTATAAGATCTGATAGAATGAGAATGGTCCAGTTCCAAAATAACCGAAAATTTACCTGACCGATCTATTATTCTTTCTCCCAAAACGATATTATCAGAAAGTACCATATCTTTGCCAAGCACCCCTAAACAATCAACCTTCACCCATTGTGAACACCATTGCTCGATATATACTTTCACTCCATCACAATAATCACTTATCATTTCAATAAGACAATTAATATTTCCATATACTCTTGTCATTAAACCATAACAGTATGATAAATCTATTTCTTCCTTATTCGATTGTATGGATTTTGGAGCCTGACTTTTCAGAAAGAAGCTTATATCATTTTTTGATAATGGAAATTGATAACATTTTTTCCATGCCTGAAAAAATAAAACATATAGTCGGTTGTCAAAAATGTTTAAAAAATCGGTTAAGGGGTTCTTCTCACGACTGTGCATTGCTCCATACTCTAAAAAATAGTTTGGCAAAGGAGAACTAATCCCCATAAGCCCTAAAAAAGAAAGCACTACATTCAAACCATCTTGATCTCTGACTACCTTTTCTACATCACTGCAAGGAAATGCTATTTCCTGATTAGATGACAATCTTATAAGCCTGGACCATGAACTATACTCCCCTGCATTAATACCGAAATACTCTTCCATCATCACCAAAATTTGGAATGCATCGAACTCATGACCCCTTTTAAGTAAATCATTTATCAGATCAGGCATTCATTTACCTTTTTTATAACAGATTCCAGGTCAGTATTTTATCGGAAGGTTTCAAAATAAACTGAAGCTCACAGAAATTATTTACTTGCATATATTGATTAAACAGATTCAAAAGTATCAGTCCAAACAGATGAAGGTCTTGTGTATCTTTAAACACCTCCTCTTCAATGGTAACAACAAAACGTATCCCGAATATGAGACAACCCCTATATGCTTTATGCACCGGTTCGCTTTTTACATCGGTAACAGATTCTATTATGTAATTTTTCTCTTCAAGACCTGACCAGTTATATAGATGAAGATATTTCCTTAGCACTTCTTTATCTGCTAATCTTTTTATATTTGCCACCAGATTAGTATGAAAAGCCCATACATATTCATCATTTTCTGGAGGAGATACCGGCAATGATGGCCGTGTAATATTGGAAATTTTTATGTAATCAGGAAAACCTTTTCCTAAACTGTTAATATCTCCTTCATAAACCATGTCTCTGGGAAACCTTCCGTTTGTGCACCATGCTTCAATTACTATTATCTCTTCCTTTATCTCTTTTCCGAAAAGATTAGAACCTCCAAACGAAATATTCATCTGCCGCTTTCCTTCTGCAGTATAAACGAATCGTGTGGTATATGTATTGGCAGATCTATTTCTGACATTTCTAAATGTATAGTAAGGCTCATACACAGTTTTCTCACCTGTTACTTTGTTTATTCCTGTTACAGAATGAATACTATGTACAGCCATATTTTCAGATTCATAATCTGCAACCACCCGATATTCAGGCTGTGTCCCGTTTTTCACCACAGGTTCTGCGTTCTTTAGAAACATATTTACAACAGGACTACAATATAGCCTGAATATGGAAGAGGAAAATTCTCTTCCCACAGGAAACCGTTCTGAAATGGTTATTCTTATGATAATTGTCTCAGGAGTCGTTTGGGGCTCTGGCAGAGTATCTATTCCTCTGAATTCAATGAATTGAAACTTTTCAGGAAATGCAAAATATTCCTTTAATAAATTATGTCCATAGAAAGATCGTTTGGAAGTCGGTAAAATTGTCTCATCGATCTCAAAACCTCCAGCTTTAATGGCTTCCCTTGGATCGATGGAGTAATGCGTTCCATCTTTTGTATATTGCACTTCGAACTTTTTCGCTTCAGTGGTAAATAAACGATGCAAAGTCATGGCAACAGGATATTCTGCATATAGAAAGATGCTTATTTTTTTTAAGTCGTACTTTTCCCATTTGACCGAAGTATCCAGACTGAATTCAAAAGTAAAAACGTCGTTATTCTGGTTATCACTTTCTTTTTTTACTGCAACTAATAATAATGGATTAAATACTATCGGTTTAACAGTTCTGAACCTGCATATATCCAAACCAGGACCTATTTGACCGGTAGTTATTTCTGATCCTGCAGGTAAGATTCTGCTCTCTTGAAGAAATCCTGCTCGTGGCTCAAATTGGACTATGGCCAAAGATGGTATTTCCTGGAAAAACTGTGGCCATATCAGATTTATAAGTCCTTCTGTCAACCTGGGCAGAGATTCATCCAGTTTCTCACGAATCCTTCCTGCAATAAATGCAAAACCCTCAAATAAGCGTTCCACATATGGATCCCGATCCCCAAGAGAATCGATATTAAGATAACGTGCAAGCTGTGGATGAGCTTTGGCAAATTCAGCTCCGGACTCATAAAGATATCGAAGTTCCTCTTCGTAATATTTTTCTATCACTTTTTAACCTCCTGATTCATTTTGTTGGAAATTTCAGGAGGTTGATTTGGAATAAGAACCGTATGGAACATTACTTCTGGTCCTTCTATAATTTCTGCTGATATAACAAAAAAGATATTGCCACTATTTCCTTCCGATTCTAATGCTTCTACCTGGACATTCTTAAGCCTTGTTTCATACTTTTTAACTGTATCCCTTATAGCTTCCTTTAATCTTCTTATTCCTTCGGGTGTTGATCGGTAAATTTCTGAAAACTCCGGAATTCCATAATCTGCCAGATGTTGAATTGAACCACGCCTAGTGTTAAGAAGACGAAAGAGATGATCCATGATTGATTTTGTTTTTTGATAACCCGCTGGCACCGATTCAACAGGATTTCCATCCAGAAATTTTCCAGTCAGACATTCAAATAAACCTGTCTTCACCCATTTTTCTCCCATCCTGCTTTGATTAAAACCCAAGAAAAACCGATCCTCCGGCTTTTTCCGGAGGATTTTAATTTTTCTCTTAACGACCTTCCAACCAGGAATCGGTATGCACATACCCCCCTTCCGGATACTCCCAGGTTATCTTTCCATATCTGAAACTTACTTTTTCCATATGCACAAATCGTTCAAATTCTCTGGCTTTTACATTATACATAATCGGTTCTACAGAACAGACTTTTACAGTTTCCAGAAGATGACTGAAATAAAGCACCTCTGCCCCCTGATCATCGATTTTATACCAATCCACTTTCATTTTATCGTATGTTATCCCTTCACAGACTGCTTTATAAAGAAGTGGAGAAGATTGGTCAAATGCTTTTATGATCTGAAAGGCTTCATGTTTCCTGGTTCCGGTTAATGCACCTGTATCCGGGTCGGTAGGGATCCTAACTTCATGGTGAAACTCCAAAACCTCAATACTGTTTTCTCTGCCAGCAACAGTACATCCTCCCTTAATTTTGCCATCATTAATCCACATGTAGGCTGGTATAGGCATAAGATCTCCTTTAATGTTAATGGTGAAGCAAATTACTCATTATTTTTTGAGCATCTTTTTATTTATGATTAATTACGCAGATCATATACAATTGATAATGCTCTTATTTGCCTTTGGGCATCTGACTTACAAGAAATAGACTTACATCAATTCCTTCTATCTGAAAATGCGGTATAACCGATAATGAAACAGAAAAGAATCCTGGATTATCTGTTAACTCATTTACACTCACCTCGGCTGCTTTCAATGGATGTGTTGCAATAAGCTGCGGACCCGGATCAGGCATTTCGGTAACCAATCCCTTTATCCATTTATTTAACTCCTCCTGAAGTACTGCTTTGCTTTTAGTAGTTCCGATATTTTCCCGTTGGATTATTTTCAGATAATGAGCTATCCTGGAAATCATGAAAATGTAAGGCAATCTTGAATTAACCTTTAAATTCGCATTTACATCAGGATTATCAGTTGGAACAATTTTCTGAGCAGAATTGGCAGAAAAGAAACATGCGTAATTGCTATTCTTATAATATGACAATGGAATAAATCCTTCATTGGCGAACTCAAATTCGCGGGTTTCCGGTATTAATATCTCGGTAGGAATCTTCATCTGCGTTCCCTTTCCGGCATCGAAAAAATGAACCGGCAAATCCTCTATCTTTCCTCCCGATTCAGGGCCACGAATCTGAACACACCATCCATTTTCAACAAAAGAACGAATCATATTGGAAGCAAATGCGAATGAACTGTTTCCCCACAGATATTTCTGATGATCCTTACCTGTTACTTTTTCAGTGTAATTAAATTCCTTTACTGCAACAGTATCTGGTCCGTATGGAAGCCTCAATGTAAATCTGGGCAAAGTTAAACCCACATATCTGGCATCCTCTGTTCTCCTAAATGAATTCCACCTCATAAATTCTGAACGATCCATGAATGTATGCAGATCTTCTATTTTTGTCAATTCACTAAAGTCTTTTTTGCCGAAAAAACCTGGTGAAACAGCACCAATAAAAGGGCAGTGACATGCAGCAGCAACCTTGGAAATATTTTGGAGAAATCCAATATCCTCTGCAGTATTATTGAATTCAAAATTGGAGATCATTGCCCCATAAGGTTCTCCACCAGGAGTATCATATTCATCTGTGTATACCTGTTTATATATACCGGATTGAATTATTTCTGCAGCATCCTCGAAATCTTCATTAATCACCTCCTTTGCTACATCCAGAAGATCTATTTTCACATTTTTGTGAAAGTCAGTCCTGTCTACCAGAAATTTCAGACTCCTCCAGGCGGATTCCATACTTTGAAAATCCGGATGATGCATTATTTCATCAAGCTGTTCTGATATTTTACTGTCAATTTGAGCGATTATCATGTCAATAAGATTTTTATCAACCTTTTCTATGCTCATTTCATTAAGAACAATACTTTCCATGAAAAATTTCAATGCTGCACCTATTCGTTCATTTGAACTGCTCTCTGCCAAAGCTGATATTTCCGCATATATCATCACATCAATCTCTTTTTGTGGAATTGTCAGCTCCATAGAGTCGTATATATATTGTAAATGATTTTGAATTTCAGTAGGGTTCTTCTGCATTTCCATCTTTTCATTTAACATGAATTGCTCCTCACCATAACCATTTTTACGATTCAATTAATATTAAACCCAAATCATATCCGAAACAGGTTAAATCTTAAGCCTCATTGACAGTTTTCTCTGTTGAATCCGGAATTAGTTTTTTTAATTCTCCTAGTAATGCTTTTGAAGATTCGTTATCTTTTAAGATCCCCTCCAGACGTCTTCTGAATTCTCTGTTATCTATCAGATTCGATTTAAGATCTTTGAGTAGATTCCTCGCGGCTAAAAGCCTGCTTATAGCTGGAATATTTTTGGCCACATACTCAGGTCTGAATGATTTCATATTTTTGATTTTTAAATGAACTTCAAGCATTTTATCCTTTTCTCTGGAAAGCTTGTCATCAACTGCATAATCCAACGACAGACCCATCCCCTCCATAACCTGCTCCAGATTATTTTTGTTGATACTAATTTTTTCCATATCAGAAATTCTCTCAGATTTCTTCTTCTTTGAAAAATCACCTGTAACCAGAATTTTAAATGGCAACTCCACTTTTTTCCTGGTATCCCCTTTTCCTACATCCAGTTTTAAATTGATCCTGGCAGGCGGTATCTCATTTTGAAAACTCCCGGCCATATTATTACCTTTCATCAAAAGATTGATAATTTAATGCAGCTCCCGGATCCAAATTACACATCATTTTCAGAGCATTATCTCTTTTATCAATAAGTACAGATCTTTTATCTCCAGATTTATCTTTTGCCATTAACTCATAGGTTTTTACCATAAGATTAAGAAGATCCACAACCAGCGATGGTACCCATTTGGCCAAATAATAAGTATTAGCCAGTTCGTAAAGTGATTCCAGCATATATAAAGCAATTTCAAGCCTTTTTACTTCGAGCATATAAGAAACAATCGATAATCTTCTTCTGAAATTATCAAGCTCGTTTCCGTCACTTCTAATTTCATCTACCAGATGCACCAGATCGGTTTCAGTATTGCTTGCAACTACAGAGGACTTTATGCCTTCCTTTTCCACTCTGCCTGAATTATCACCCACTTTATTAAAGTTGCAAAACAGCGGGATTATATCATGCTTAATCCATCTTTCTGTTTCAGAATCACTGAATGGTGTACCATCTATAAATTTCAATTCCCTTATTTGCGGATATTTGTTCAGAAACATGGCAGTTTCAAAAGTAATAGTCTCCTTAACTCCAGCAAATGTAACCCCGAGATTATCAGCAGCATTAGCTGAAATTCTTTGCAATTCAAACCAGAAAAGCGTATTGCCTGAACTGAACATTTTTTCCGATTGAACTAATGCAGATTTGTAATCTCTCTTTTCCAGTAATGATATCAAATACTCTCTTCTTTCTTTTGATGGGGGTTCGATCTTTGTTATTTTTTCTTCTGCAAATGGAAGCATTTCAACATTACTCCAACGTATAATCCTCATTAACCGGTAACCGGCAGTTTTTTGCGGCTCCTTCTCTATTAAAAACAAAGCACACTTGCGAATCGTATCGAATGCAGCTTTGGCTGTTTCAAATTCACCAGATGATTCGCTTATTATTGAATTCTCCTTTGAAACATATTCTTTGGAAGATTCTTTATTTTCAATTGGTTGTGAAATTTCCGCCTGTTTCTTCTCAGTCAATTGTCGCCATTTTTTAGCGAATGCATAAAGCTTCTCTGGAAAAGGGGATGATTCTGGAAAATTTAAGGTGAGAGAGTCCCTCAGATTATCTAATACCGAAGCCAACCGATCCATTTGATCATGAGCATCACTGGAGACTGTAGCGTTTTCAAGCATCTCTGTAAACCTGCTCTCTTCCAGCCATTTAAATGCCATCCTTTTTCCCTGCAGCCGCCTGGGAAATAAAGAATCAAATCTTTCTTTGGTTAAGTGTACCAATGCTTCGAAAAGATCAACAAAATAGCACCAGTTCTCTTTTTTCAGATAACATAATGCCAGGTAAGAAAACACACGAATGTCTTTACTTTTATTATTCAGTATATAACAGGCTTTTTCTTCAACAAGCTCGTAATCAATACATTCTGACTTGCTGACTTCTTGCTTAATAGTTTCGAAATCAGAGTCGTAATTTAACTCACTTCCACAGTCATTTTCACTAAAGACTGCCTTCAATGAATTTAAAAGGATTTCAGAAATGAGATCCTCCTGGTTGTTTTTTATTCCAGTTTTTAAACCTTCAGAATTCCAGAAACAGCTCAGCCAGAAATGAGAAAAAAGGAAAGGAAATTTAAATGGAATACTCAGAAAAGATGAAGCATAAAATGGAAATGCTGTTACATTAATATAATTGAAAGTAATACTGTTAAAAACAAGTATCTTTCAAATTGGCTGACATTTCCATCAAAACGCTCCTGATAAGAACGATTTTCTTATGTATAATATAATTTGGGATTAGACTGACTGTGTATTTCAGTTTTCACTTTTTTTATTAATTTATACAATAGGAATGGCCAAATTTGCTGATGGTTGCCTGGGAGTTCCCGGATTTTTTCCTTTTTTCACCATGTTCATCCAAATAGAAGCTTATCTCTTCAGACACGAATGAAGCATTGCATAAACCTGACAAATTGAAGAATTGTTTAAATAACTCAGTTATAATTTATTTTTCCCTATCATTAAAGACAGCAGTAAAAACAGCATTATTTCTGATGATGGCTATTTAGGCAGTAAGTGAAATTAGTTCAATTTTAATATTATCAAATCAAAGTCTCTCTACTAAAGAATATTAAGGCATTATGTATTTTCGCTATTTAGTTCTGGTTTTCTCTCTGATCCGATTCTCTTTCTGATTATCCCTGTTTATTCCTTTTCTTTTAATATTTCTCTCTTATTACTGTATTATTTCGATTTAACTCTGATTTCAACAAGGACTCCCGCTTATGAATAAATACTATCTGGAAATAATTCGCGGAATTGACCTCGGAAAAAGATATGCATTGGTTGAAGGGGTAATTACGATAGGTCGCAGTGATGATAATCTGATAATTCTCAATGAAAACGAACTGTTGGTTTCAAATCATCACGCTATTCTTTATATATACCCAAATAATATCTGCATCCAGGATATAAACAGCAGAAATGGAACATATCTTAATGGCCAACGAATCAGTCTCAATGAGGTAAAGCTAAATGATATAATCGGCTTCGGTGAAAAAGGTCCCCAACTGAAACTTATCTGTACTACTGAAGATATCACTCAAAATGAGTCCGTTTTGCAAACACCATGTATCTCTAAGGTTGAAATCTCCTGCATTAATGATAGCCCACCCGAATCAGCATCGATCTTCACTACAGATATTGAGCATAAAATTATGAATAACAGTATTAATGCAGATGAATTGACGAAGTTAATGGAGCAAAGTGCTTCTCTTAAGAAGATACTTCAAAAAGGAAATCTTCCTGAAACTCAATCTAATCTTCTCTTTAGCGATTACGGAACCCATCAAAGAAACCGTATCCGTATTATAATGCTGACATGTTCCATCATTCTCTTTTCACTTTTCTCTATAGCATATCTTACAATCCGGTTTTTTCAAATTAAATCAAAACCAGATTCAGAACTCATCTCTAAAATGACAGAGAATAAAAAATCAATTGATTCACTACTTTTTAGTTTCAGTCAACCAATCCAGATAGATCATCTTAGATCTCTATTCAATACATGGGATTATCAACCTGTCATTAAAGATACAATAGATTTTTTTCTTTATGAGATATTATCCGGTTTTGGGCACACCGACTACCAGATCCCTCCACAGATGTCAACTACCGTTAAACGTCATCTGGAAACCTATTCCCAAACCCAAAGATTAATGACCAGCAGATTATTAAAAAGAAAAGAGCTCTACTTTCCTATGATTCAGAAAATATTTTCGGAGAAAAATATACCGTCTCAGTTAGCCTATATTTCTATGCTTGAGAGCGGTTTTAATCCTAAAGCATTGAGTCATGCAGGTGCAAGGGGCCTGTGGCAGTTTATGCCACATACTGCACGAAAATATGGATTGAAAGTTGACAGCTTTTCTGATGAACGTATTGAGCCACAAAAAGCCACTTATGCAGCAGCAGAATATCTTAGAGACCTTATTGGAATTTTTGGAGCAAAAAGTTCAATTATGCTTGTCATGGCAGCTTACAACGCAGGTGAGGAAAGAATTATGAATGCTCTTCGGAAAATTGAAGATCCTATTCGTGACCGTGATTTCTGGTATATTTATAGAATGGGTTACCTGTCAGAGGAAACAAATGAGTATATTCCCAGAATACTTGCTTTAATGATAATAGATAATAATCGTGAGTATTTCGGCTTCACAAATCAAGATATCGCGACTACCCAAATTGGCGAAACTGAGGATGACTATTGCAATTGGTGATCGGGTTATGGAAGGGGAAATTCAAAATACGTATAAATCACATTGCATGTTGATACTATGGTGCTTGACAACAACCAAAGAGGCTGTTGCCAGATTATCGAATAATCTCTCAGTTACTTTTCTGAGCCTTAACCACCTTGGTTTCCTGTGCATCCGGACATTGTTCCACCAGTTTTTTCCAGGTTAGCGTTTTAGATTTGTCCTTCTTCTGCCTTTCGTATACCAGACCAAGCTTGTAAAGAGAAACACAGAGTTTAGTTCCCTGTGGATAATTTTTGATATAACTAAGATAGGCATTTTCTGCATCACTGTATTTTCTGGTGGCATAAAAACATTCCGCAATCCAGTACTGGGCTTCCTGAGCCAGTGATGATTCCTGGTACTGATTTGTAATGTTCTGAAAAGCACCTAATGCGATATCATACCTTCCTGCATTAAAATCGCTCATAGCCAGTTGAAAAAACTTTTCAGTTTCAGAGGCCCTGGAACTTGAAGCAGAGTCAGCAATAAGCTTTGCTTCGAGTCTTTTGTTGAATTCAGCCGTTTTTTCATCGATCTTTGATAGCTTGAACTGACTCTCCGACAAATTGCCATCGATAGTCGATACTTTTCTGTCCAGCTCGTTGAATCTTATCTGAATATCTGCTCGGAGCAGCCTTAATACCTCTGACTGATTTTTCTGTTCTTCCAGCATTTTCTTCTGCATGGCTGTGAGCTCCGATTGTAACGAATCAACCTGAGCCTTTACCGCACGCAATTCCTGAGTCCTTAACATAGTAAGATTTGTACAGCCCTGAAACTGTGATACGCTAAAAAGAAATACAACCGTTAGAATAAACTTTTTAATCATCAACTCACCTCTTCCAAAATATCTATCCGATATAACCGGCAATTATTTAGCCAGCACCTTAAATTCAGCCCGACGGTTCTGCCTGTGACAGGACTCATCGGCACAACCAGTGATCAGCGGCATCTCCTTACCCAAAGAAGTTATTTCTATGCGAATCGGCAAAATCCCCAGATTCAAAAGATAATCCCTCACCGCCCTGGCCCTTCTCTCACCAAGTCCCATATTATACTCTGATGATCCCCGCTCATCACAGTGCCCCTGGATAAGAATGCGAATACCGGAATATTCATTCAGAAATTTTGCGGCAGTAAACAGTTTCTGCACAGCTTCATCATCAAGACTATAGCTGTTAAACTCAAAATGGATGGCATTAAGATTCTCTTTGACCTTTGATGCGATCTCACTTGCCAGATCAGCCTCAATAAATGAAACTTCATCTGTTGTATCTACCCCTTTAAACAGATCCGGCTGTGGAGTAGCTTTCTGCACAGTGTCTCTGGGAACATCCATCAGGGTAGAAACCTGTTTTCGACACCCGTACACAAATACTGCTACAAACATAAAAAGTATCAGCAGAAAATTTCTTGCCATAATAAATTCCTGGTTTTCGGGATTAAAAATCAGACCAATCCGGCATCTTAACATTCCCGGTACTGGTCACCCTGCGAAGTCTGGTACCGTCGGGCTTTACCACATAAAGATCACTATTGCTTCCTACTGTATTGACAAAAGCTATCAGGTATCCATCCGGTGACCACGCCGGGTATTCGTTATTTCCTCCCAGCTCTGTCACTTTGGTCAATCCGGTTCCATCTGGTGCTATTGTCCATATATCGAATTTACCATTGTCCATCGATTGAAAGGCGATTTTATCTCCTTTGGGTGACCAGGCCGGAGAATCGGTATATTTGCTTTCAAAGGTTAACCGCCTCTGGTTGGCCCCATCAGCATCCATTACATAAATCTGTGGATTACCCGATCTGTCAGAGGTAAAGGCGATCTGATAACCGTTTGGAGACCATGATGGTGATGTATCCACACCGTAATGAACCGTAAGCTGCCTGACATTTGTACCATCAGGGTTACAGGTATAGATATCGAGATTACCCTTTACAGAGGACCCATAGGCAATGGTCCCATCTATGGGCGATACATCCGGACTGGTTGTAATGGCTTTACTGTATATGTGAATTTTTGAAGAGCCATCCGCAATAGATCCTTTATACATATCCGGCTTTCCCCTGAGATATGAGATCCACAGGATATTGTTGGCATCGGCAAAGGTGGGGAAAATATTGATCACATTGTTTTTGGTAATAGTAACCCTGTTATGACCATCAAAATCCATTAGAGCGATATCTTTTCTGTTTCCGGAAGCACTTACGTATAAGATGCGGCTGAGGAATATTCCACGATCCCCGAAAAGTATCTCCACAATCTCGTTGGAATAGCGATGGGAAATGGTTCTTATCGATTTCAGATCACCTTTATATTTCTTACCAATTATCAGTTCCTTTGATGCAGCATCCCTGAGATAGCAATTAACAGTAACCTGAGAACCCTCGATTACATATTCGCCATCGATATAAATTCCCACGCTGGCAGCAGCAAATGCCGCACTGTCGTAATCGCCAAGGCTTGTTACTGTAAACCTGCCGCAAAAATCCAGATCAGAAAAGATTATTTTCCAAGGCTGGTTTTCCTCTTCGCTTATCACCTTTCCGTTAGTGGAACGGAAATCGATTATCCCAATCGGTATGGAATCAAATTTACTGGCATAAATTTCCAGATCGATTTTTTCTGCATGAATTGCACACGTAAGAATCAGAAATGATAAAATGTAAAGTGGTTTCGGCATATTATTTCCTGGTTGGGATAAGGGTACAATTGAGATCCAGTTTATCACCCGAAAAACCTGGCGGTAGTTTTCCAAATGGTGCTGCAAGCTTCACTGCACGCAGAGCAATATTATCGATAGTACTGCTGCCAGAAGACTGCCGGATGGAGGGCTCTGATATGTTTCCATCATTATAAATAATAAAATGCACTACTACCTTTATATGGTGATTCTCTGTTGGAGGATTCCAATACCTTTCAAGTTTCTGCTGAACCTGGTTAAGATACCAATGAAATTTAAAATCCCCTACAGCAGAAACACTGGTTGGTGCCGGAAGCTCCTCAAGAATAGATGCCAGTTCATCTAAGTTCTCCTCAACTGCCTTGGAAGGCTCAGTTTTAGGTTGAGGCTTTGCATTTCTATCGGAACTTTTTTTAGTGGAAGGTACCGGTTTCGGTTCAGGTTTAGCTTCCCTGCGAGCCACTTTCTGCGGAGTCGACGGACGCAGGGGCGACACTAACTGAAAGGTCTGGGGGCGCTGAAATGTTCTAGATTTCCAGGTCAGTTTTAAAATTAGAGGAATACCAATTAACACCACCAGATGAAAGGCAATGGAGATAACAAAGAAAACCCAGCCACTCTCCTTTTGATAATCGTATGTCATCATCATATCGGATCTGGACATATTATTACCTTTCGGGAGTCTCTAAAGGCAGTGTCAGAAATCCCAGTTTTACCACCCCCGCTTTCTGTATCTCCCCTATCACCCTTATTACCAAACCATAGGGCACCTTGGCATCTGCATTCACAAATACAGGTGTTTCCTTTTCTCCGGCAAATACTTCCCGAAAGCTCTTTCTGAAATCCAGCAGAGACACTTTCTCATAATCGATGTAAATCTCATTTTTCGAATTGATAGTAACCTGAATCGATTTATCTACTTCCACATTTTCGGCATCAGCCTTGGGAAGATCCACCTGTACCCCCTGAGTCATCATCGGAGCTGTAATCATGAAAATAATAAGTAAGGCAAATACCACATCGATCAGGTTGGTAAGATTGACATCGCTTATAACATGACGACGCCTGGCTTTTCTTTTTTGGCCCATTGTCTGTTCCCCTGCTTCTTAAACCCGCGGCATCTGTGATGGTTGTGTGCGACCGGGGCGTTCCGTGTAAAGCAGATTGAATATCTCCCGTTTCAACCGCACTATCACCAGTTCCTTAAACTCATCCATCTGGTTTTCCAGTTTTTCTGCCCGGTGATTGAAGTAATTATAGAAGAATAGCGATGGAATGGCCACTGCCAAACCCACGATAGTAGTAATAAGAGCTTCGGCAATTCCTGGAGCAACTACCGGTAAGGATGCAGAGCCCTGATTTCCAATTTCAAAAAAGGAATTCATTATTCCCCAAACCGTTCCTAAAAGGCCCAAAAATGGAGCAATGCTGCTTATCATCGCCAGAAAAAACACTCCCTTATCCAGAGGAGCAATAAGTGCCATGAATGCGCTCTCCATTCGCTCAGATGCCATGGTGAATTGGTTCTGCAGAAAAAATGACCAGTCTTTAACACCGGTATGGGATTTTGCATCCTCCAGAATTCTTCGATATTCCATTGCGGCTGTACGTCCTAACTGCCCCATTGGAGCCCCCAGGGTTTTGGCATCCATCGATTCAATTTCGGAGAGTTTATTGATCATATCATAACGACGTTTGAAAAGTTTATTTTTGGCCACAACCGAAGCCAACGCAAAATACCGGTTAAAAATTATAGCCCAGGAAATAAGTGAAGATATTGCCAGAAGAACGATGATAATTCTACCAGCCCATCCCGAGCGAATAATCATATCGATTACAGGAATATGCATGAATAGATCCTTTCGGATAAAACTGAAACCAAACTGTATATTTGTAAATTTGGGAACCCACTTTTTAGATCAACTCTGGAGCAGGATAACCAAACCGCAAAAGACTCATTTTATACACAGTAACACGTCTTTAAAATTACTTCCTGATCGATTGATAATCAAATAGAAGTCCCAATTTGATGCTCCTTTATTCTGGCCTTTAGGAGTCTTTGATAATCTTACCCTCTGATCTATATTTATCCAGTAAAACCTTTAACGCCAGGGCAGATCAAAAGTCATGAATTTCGAACAGCTTACACCGGATCAGATGCTTAATGCTGTTGAAGAAGCGACCGGAACACTTTTCACCGGTTTTACCGCTCAGTTACCAAGTTATATAAACCGGGTATATGAATTCAGAACCAGCGATGGAACCAGGCTGATTGCTAAATTTTACCGCCCGGGCCGCTGGAGCAAAGATGCAATTTTAGATGAACATACATTTCTTCAGGACCTTTTTGAAGCAGAACTGCCAGTTATCACTCCCCTGAGACTCTCAAATGGAGAAACTCTGGGAATTCATGAGGGAATTCACTTTGCCATTTTCCCTAAAAAGTCAGGAAGACAGTTGGAAATAAACAGCTTTGAGGATTGGCTCAGACTCGGAACTCTCGTAGCTCGCATCCATAATGTTGGTGCATCACACGCTGCAAAATCCCGGATTGTGCTCTCACCGGACCAATCTACCCTTAATGATCTGGATTTTCTGAAAAAAATCATCCCTTCTCCATACAACAGCAGTTATCAGAAGTTAGGAAAAGAATTGATCGATCTCTGCACTCCCCTTTTTGACCACACTAAAAATATCAGAATACATGGAGACTTACATATCGGTAACATTCTTAACAGAATGGAAGAAGGACTGCTGATAATCGATTTCGATGATATGGTCATGGGACCACCAGTACAAGATCTCTGGCTTTTACTTCCAGACAGACTGGAGAAATCCAGGGAAGAGGTGGCTCTTTTTATCGAAGGATATGAACAGTTCAGAGATTTTGACTTCAAATCCTTACGGTTAATCGAACCACTAAGAGCCATGCGGATGATCTACTTCTTAGGATGGTGCAGCAGACAGCTTAATGATCATCAGTTCAAGAAAAACTTCTCAGACTGGGGAACTGACTCTTTCTGGAAAAAAGAGATAAACGACCTTAATGAGCAGATGATGTTTGTAAGAGAAGCCCTGGAAAGCGACATCTGCTTATCTTGATTCGTTTGGCCCATTTTTTTCTATATATTTGTATCAGTTTGCTGTGAACAATAGTTCGGTTCTCACATAAAAGAGTCCACAATCTGTTTTTTAAAGGAATGTAATAATGGAATTTATTTTAATTAGCCCGAAAGCCTCAAAAAAACGCCAAATGGAAAAAAACTCTGACTCTGAATCCAAAACCGATACAATCTCAGTATGCTCCAATGCCTTAATAGTAGGGAATCAGGTCAATCATTTTGATATTAAGAACTGCACTCCCAAGGCAATTTACAATTAATTTTCCTTTTTTCTATAGCAACATCGTATTTCTCAGCAGGAGGAACTGTCCCCATGCCATGTTCCTCTTTATAAGAAGATTCGTGTCATCCCTGTTCCTTCTTCATCATTTGTTTTTCCCTTAAACCACTATTTTACAGTTAACACTAATCACATTAATAAGTAATAGAGCATACTTCTGTTTAACCCCTTAGGTTCTCCTTTGGCTGTCATTGCGAACCCGTTTTAGGATTTTCTGGTTAGGCATGCGCCCTTTATTGGTTACAGCTAGCCATTCAGCAAGTAAGTCAGAATGCGATCGGATTTGCCTTCTATATTAAATCATCTCTTTTTTTTGAAGCCATATCGAAAGATCAGACCAGATAAAAACAACAAAATATATGCTCTGAAACTATCTGAAATGGTCGCGTTGCTTATGAAGGATAAAAAAACAACAAAATTCACAATTATAAAAATGACCATTTAATCCGCATTAATTATCTTTAAACTGTAATTAGCTTTCTGTAAATCAATTCAAACAGTCAGATAACTTGATAAGTATCGGCAATTTAAAATAGAAGAATACCTGAAATATACACCGATATTTAAATGATTTTGTCCTGATACAGCGCGAATGCATTCACCCAAGGGCCAGAAGTTGGTGTTCTACAGCCTTTTTTAATCACCTTCGGCCATATAGTATAGAAAGAGTATACTTAAGAGCAGAAAAAGCGTCTTCCGGAAATATTTACCAAATCCTGGATACAAGTTTACCACTATCCCATGATCGAATTGATCCATGTACGGTAGAAGGAGTTGACGCGCCCGATAAAACGGGAACTGGCTTGAGTTTCACGATAACAAAGCGGTGAAAAGCAGTCAAGAACTACCGCCACAGGCGGTAGTTCTTGACGAAGCAGCAAAGCCGCTAAAGCAAGAAGGCACGATAGTGCCTTTATGAGACATCTGGCTCCACTGGCTTAACCAGTGGTTTCCTGAAAGCCAGAAATGAAAAACCAGAATATTGCCACAGTTTTTCTCGTTTGATTTGTTTTCATCAGTCCTGTATGGAAGGTTGACCTTGAGATGAAGTACTAAGAATCGGTTTTAAGATCTGGCATTTTCTGTTTACACGTACAGCCCTTAAATCAGAAAAACAAAACGGAAACGATAGAAAAGTGGGGAGGTAATAACAAATGGGAAAACCGGCAGCACGAATGGGAAATTTGACAAGTCATGGCGGAACCATAGTAACAGGCTCTTCCAATGTATTTTTCAATGGAATGCCCGCCGCAAACGCACTATCAAAACATGTTTGCCCGATGGTCACACCCGGAACGCCGCCTGTTCCACATGTTGGCATGCTTGCAGTGCCTAAGGGTGCATTGACAGTTCTTATCAACGGAGTACCAGCAATTGTATCGGGTGATATGTTTCTCTGCATGGGCCCTCCTGCCACAGTCGTTCTTGGAAGTTTTAATATACTTATCGGTATGAACGGAAACGGAGGGAATGGAGGAGGTGGCAGTAGTGCAAGCCAGATGGCAATGGTATGTGCATTACAGACAGGCAAAATATCACCAGTTAAGGGAACCGAAACCTACCCGATAGACATTCAGTCGGCTGCATTGGTCATGCAGAAATACCACACACCAGAACAATTTGAGCTTGACCTGAAACTTCTTGATTCAATGGCAAAGCAACGGTTACAGGCAGAGAAAGGACAAAACGAGCGGGTCAAAATAACACTCAAGGACTTTGTCGAGATATTTGAAGAAATTGAAAGAGAACAGGGTTATGAAGCAGCCCGTCACTATTCATCGGTTTACATCAACTATGACCGTCTGATGGCAATCGCTAAATCGTTTACAGATGGCCTCGACACCAACCCGGACAATGACCCTAATATCATGCCGACAAGGTTCATGCTTCTTTATGGAGCAGATGATTCAAAGCTCAGGGTAATTGACAATCATCCGGATAATTTTGAAAATGCGCCTGAACATGAAATCAACATTACAAACCTGCGCAAAGGCTTGCGATTTCTGGGCTACAATATAGATGAGAACGGGCCCTATGATGACAAACTGTGGATGGCTCATGCACAATACATGAATCGTTTGGTCGGATGGCATTCGAAGACAGGATCTAAACACATTGTAGAAGAAGGCGAAAGCCTTGGTGCAATCGCACGTGTGTACGGTCTGCCAACTTGGAAATACCTTTATCAAATCAACAAGGAAAAAATCGGTGATAACCCCGATTTACTGGAAAAAGGGATCGAACTGCAAATACCACAATGGAACAGTACATCGGGTAACAAAAAAATAACTGAAAAAGGCGCGGATCCTGCCTATTATGCGCATGGAAGCCGGTATAGGTATCCGTGGGTACCAT
>CAYYNL010000003.1:0-55569 GCA_964472925.1 uncultured Fibrobacter sp.
ACTAAAAACCGCAGTAGGTGACGATGAAGAACCGTAAGATATTGATGTAGAAAGGCTTGAAGGTTTTATCTACTGGTGATAAGACCGAAAGGACTGAAAGCCTTTATGCGCAATAGATTACGTGTTATCCGCGTCAATCTACTGCGGTTTTTAGGTTTAACACCGTCTTCCCAGTAGAGACATCCCGTCGGAAGTCTTTACTGGAGATGATTCTGTCGGGGAATGTTTGCTTAAAACGGAATATCATGGGTAGTTTAGCTTCAGTTCTATTCTCAATAGTTACCAGTTACATTTGTTTCCTGAATGGTCTGTAAATACTCTTTAAATTTTGGCTCAAATCTTAAATCTCACTCACGGATTCGCCGGATGTACGGGCAGGTTTACCTTTAGTGGTGCATTCGGATCTTCATTTTCGGATAAAAGTGTGAATAAAAGCACGGTTCCCCCCGCTAATCCTGCGGCACCTATTCCTGCCATAGCTGCTATTAAACCTTTACGTTTCTGTTTTGGTGGGCGACCATATAGAACATCACGTTCAGATTGTGATCCAGGCCAGGGCAAAGACATGGAAACCATATCATCTCTTTCGGTGAACTTTAAGACGTTTTCACTCAGTGGAATTCTGCTGCACTTTAATACGGCATCGGCAACATAATAATATTCCGGTTTAAGCCCTTTGACTTCCTTGTTTTTATCTTCGATATGCTGCTTAAGCTGCAATGAGATTATCGGACCCTTATCTATCTGCAAAACAGTGTCTTGAACAAGAAATCCTCCCAGCTTTGCATTTAGGAAGGAGATGACTATTGAATTTTCATCCTTATCGATGGAATAAAAGTAATTCTGACATTTGCGGGTAAAGAAAAAATTAAAAAACAGTGTTGTATCGGCTTTGTCGTCTTTAATATTATATGTCAGATTAAGAAGTTGGAGATTTGAATCCGGAACTACTACCGAAGTCTCATCATACTGACCAATAGCATAAAACTGAACCAGAAAAATCCATAAAAATATTTGAATGAGTTTACTATTTTTCATGATTACTATCCTGTTACATGCAAGAAACATGTTGAATAATTGAGTGATTGTTGAACTTATCGGAAATAAAACTGATCCTCAGCAAATAAGTACCGGAGACAGAAACCGGTATTGAATAATCCTCATGATTTCTTTCCGGACTCCATTTTTTCCTGAACATCATTTTTCCCTGTAAATCATACAATTCCAGAACACATTGGCACTGATAAACATTGCTCATTTTCAGATTCAATGCCCTGTTTTTGTAAGAGTGCCTGATAGATGGTTTAAGAACCGGGGCTATCGATGTCGGGTTCTGGAAATTATCTATATCTGATGATTTACCGATATAAAGCCTGATTTTAGGGTATGTCAAACAATCTATATGTGCCTCGTTGGAGGAAGTGATAGCATGATTATCATATATGATTTTCATTTTCATGTCAGAATTATTGTTGTCTGTAAAACCAGCAGACAAAGAAAGTGGAGAACCTTTTTTATTCCAGTTAATATTGATTTCATAAACAGATACTGTGGAATTAGACAAAGGATAAGAGACGATACCAAAATGGTGGTTTCCATTTTCTATGGATATTTCAGTATTGCCAAAGGAGGGAGGCGGCGGACACACAATGGTATCCTGACTGAAGGTATGACCGCAGCAGTAAACCGAACCAAGAGTGTCTTTTTCGGATTGAATCGCCACTTTAACACTGAAACCATTTGCTCTGTTTTTTGAAAGGCTGTTACCACCGAAGAATCCGTAAGGGTAGGGGGGGAACTTTAGCGTAATGGCAGTGTCAAATGGATTATAAACAGTGTAGCCATTCCTTTGAGCCTTTATCGTATCCTGTACTTTATCAGAAATTGCAGCACTATACATTAAAGATGCAGAGTAGGTTTTCTGTGCCACTTGAGCTTTCCAGGAATAAATATGTACACTTTTGGCATCAGGTGATGATGAACCTAAAACAGCCGATAATCCTATATCAAAACCATAGGGATTAGCGAAATCGGTCCAGTTTTTAGGTGGAAGAATGAGTTCGCAGGGCTTATCAAGTGGGACTGTAGTTCCTCTTCCAAGATCGATTATTTGAGATTTATCACAAATAATCCAGAAAAGAGCCCCTGGTTTAATCTGAAAAAGACTCTCGTATTTCGATTCATATTCCACCCATCGATTGTTTTGGGTTGACTTACCGGTTTCTGAAGCCCAGCGGAATAGCCTGAATTCCGAATTGTCATAGTTTTTCTGTTTTCCAAAGAGAGATTCTAAACAGACTGATGCACTGGGATTGTCAAGAATTGCAGTGGTTAAAAGCGGCATGATCATTTTTGATTCGGTGGTAAACGGATCGGAATTGAATCGAATGCCTGATTTGGATAGGTTTATGGTATCAGTAAATCTACCATCAGAAACTATCAGCAATGCCCTGATCCCATTAGCCTGTGCTCCACTGGAGGATATTCTGCAGGGTATCTTCGAGGAAGTACCTTGAATTATTCCCGAGCTGACCGGTTTCGATGGAAGTTCAGCTCCTGGCATACAGTAAAAAGACCAGGAAACATTTGATGAGTTATCACTTATCTCTACTGTATCATTTACCTGAGTAGAATCAATAACAGGAAGGACTTTTGATACCAGCTTATGTGTAGGCGCAACTGTATCAATCATAACTATCAGGGGAAATTTCATCTTGTCGGTTTTCATCATTACAAACTTGCCTGAAATGTCGGGATGGCAGTTGCGTTCAGGGATGAAAAAACCAAGAGAGTCACGATAAATAAGTACCTGTTCTGCTTTACAATAGGATGGAATGCTGTCTACAGAAAGGGCAATGAAAAAGGGAAGAGATGGTTCAGGATTTCCAAATCTGATACCGCTTCCTACCTGCACAAACCCTTTCATCTTGCTGACATCAGGCCGATAATAGTACACCGTATCTTCGTGAGGTGGTATCCCCTGCAAGTAATCTTTCTCTTTCCACAGAATTACATTTCCGTTAAGCGCCTTCACGGTATCGGTTGATTTGGCAGGGTGAAAAAACGAAACAGGTTGTTTTATCAGGGAGAATACGCTAACTGTTCTGGAAGACAGACTTTCCGGTTGCAGCAGATTTTCCTGATACTTAGCCCACAATCCTATGTGATAAGTGGTATCGAATTTCAAATCGTAGATGTGAAGAATAGTATCACCACAGAGTTTCGTTGGCAGAAAGTAGGTTTCTGGGCGTACTGATTGATGATAACTGGCGGCAATTCCGCCTGAAACCCCACTTTTAAGGGCAGCAGAATCAACGCACCAGGAAATCTTAAAAGTCAGATTTACCTGATCAAACACTGCTTCATTTATTTTGAAAGGATTATTCAGCAGAGTAGCACAAAATAATGTCTTGCAAAAGATTAAACCTATCAGTCCTGCTTTCATGGTCTTATTCCTATTTTCCCTACATATGTAGTTACTTTGTCTTCTTTTCCTGATTTAGTAAAAAGCTTTAGTATTGCCCGATAAACGCCCGGAGCAGCCTTTTTACCATCTTTTGTGAATCCATTCCAGTAGATTACAAATTCATGAACAGCACCGCTTGCATCCCAGTTACCTGGTATGATATTACTGTGTTTCTGGTTTGAAACTACAGCATCATTATTAAACAGATTAAGCCATTTATAGTCGGTCTCAGGGTCTGCAATAACCGTATTCCCTATCATATCCTGAATTACCATCTGTCCACCGATTACCGGAGTTTTAGGCTCATTCAATTGAATATGAAAGACTATTGCCACACCAGCCTTATCTTTTGACACCCAGTTGATAGCATTTGGATTATGTCTGAGGTGAAATTCACCAGGTCTTTCGTGAACCAGAGAGGCTCTTGAAGGGTTAGGTGCTACAACCAGTTCGGTCTTTACGTTACCACGTACTTCCACTCTGACTTTGCGGTTATAAATAGAGGGTCTGTTTCCGGAGAGGTCCTCGATAAGATAGGCTTTATTGTCAGTTCTGATATCGAAGTAGTAACGCTCTGTGAGGTCATTTCCATTAGATGTATTGAAGGTTACAGAATCAGGATGAACAGGAATATTGAAGTTTTTGATACCCTTTAAAAAAGGTATCTGGGTCAGAGCTGTACCAGTGGAATTGATAAACACCCTGAAAACATCCTGGGGCATTTTCAGATGCGAAAACTGGCTTCCATTTGGGCCGCTTACCTCTTCGCTGAATGTCACAGTTACCAGATCATTTCTGCGATCGCTGCTTTGGATCTCTTTAACTACAGATTTAATAACCGGACCAGCTCCGTCTCGTGGCTCTATTTCGAAAGAATCTACAGCACCTACCAGTGCGAAATTGAGGTTGTGAAATGTGATTAATGGTGTCCAATTTGTTTGCAGAGTCTTGTTATCAGCAGTCTCATGCAAAAACAGGGTAAGATGGGTGCTGTCTGGAGATATGATCAGACTGTCAACATCGAACTTGTATCTGTTGTAATCAACGGAAAAAAGAGGGAGAATCTTCTTGCTGTTAATGTAAATTGGCATGTCGAAACTGATTTCTATCCGGTCAAGAATTCCGTTTCCATTCACGTCTCTGGTAATTGCATCTGTGGGTTTTGACAATGGACCGATAATTATTACACGCAATGTGTCAGAAATGAGTCGGCTTTCCTGAGAAACAGCTATTAGTCTGCCGGATTCATCATCGGACACGATTGAAGAATCGGCTCCGTAAATGATTCTTGTAGCCGCATTTATTGTGTCACACTGATGTAATGTACCTGTGGTGTGCCAGTAACTGAGCTCTCCACCGCGCATGTTACCGTACTTGTCATATCCAATGGAATAAATGAGAGCCTGTTCATCAGGATAACGAAGGACCAGTGAATCGGTGCAGCATCTGTGAGTATGTGCCAGTGATAGTGAGTAGAGTGCAGATGGCCTGATGCGGAATGGATTGCTGTTTGCAGAGATGCTGCCAAACTGAAGCTGAATTATGTGAAGGCTGTCCCTATCAAAAGGAGCATAGTACAAGACCATTTTTACTGTGTCCTTGCCTTCAATGAAACACTGGTTTAGCCCGGAACTTCTGATCCCGGTTTTGTTCATAATGGCCCTGTGATTGTCCGATGCAACTACTGGTATAAATGAGCGCCCTCCAAATCCCAACAGATCTGAATAGTATACCTGACCGGATGGTAGACTCTGGCTGAAACAATACTCACCAGGAACCAACCCGTCTTTATTAAGAATAGTGACCACAGCAGTAATGGTATCACCTGCAATGAGATTTTCAGGAGGAGTCAAAAGATGAATCTCCGCACTGACCGGTTCACCACGGGTAAATTTTACAGAAATGGTATCCTTCAGAGTTGAATCCGCAGGATATCTTATGTGAATTATACCAGTACCAGGTTTGACCGGAGAGAAACCGTAGGAAGGAGATCCACTGGGACATTGTGGATCGACAACCAGTGTATCGCTTATAAACCAGTTAACAGCAACTTCCCGCCACAGTGTAGTGTCAGAACGGAGGCCCTGAGCGAAAAGAACCGTATCATCGTTTGTTGACATGGTCAGGCTGTTTAATTGATTATAGAATTTATCGGTTATTCTTACTGCTGTGAAGTGATAGGGAAGAAGCTTAACGAAAGCAGTGTCGGAGAATGAACTGCAGGTAACCGCGATTGCTGTGATACCCTCTTTTACCTGAAGATTCTTGGTTATAACACCGATACAGGCATGTGCTCCAGTATCAATGTTGGCGATAGTGTCAAGGGATTTCCAACTACCTTGACGCATTGAATCGATATAATTGTCCATTGAGTCTCTGATGACAGCATATACGGTTGCAGTGACTGCGTTATCCGGTATTTCAATGGTGTCAATTTCTGCTGCCCTAGTGAGACTTTTTTTCCAGTCAGCATGGGATTCTATAACTACTTTAGCAGGACTTCCAGGCAGAATCGCGATATCAGCGGAATCGATGAACAAACCAAAACTGGCTTTTATTCTTATGGTGCGATAAGCCCTTAACGGACTCAATATGACTTCTTCGCCTTTATTTGGATTTAAAATGGCCGATGGATCGGAAGTGGCAGCGGTGTCATCCTGAAGAACCCATAAAATGGAGTTAACATTTATATTTCTTAACCAGATGTTGTTTTTATCAAAAATCCTAAGCGACAGGTTCATTGGGTTACCGGCTGATACAGAAGTATCAATCGGTAATACTGTAGAGCCACTGTAGATATTTATTTTGGCAGGTGCACCCGGTGTTGCCTTGACCAGTAATTTTGTTCTGAGAAAGCCTTCATATTCGATGTCCAGGGATCCATTACCGGTGTCATCCGGGCAGAATTCAATATCGGAAAAGGCACTATTATAATTTAGTTTCCATTTTTGGGAAGTCCATTTTGTCTTTAGAAACACCCATTTAGTCGTATCATCCGTTCTTCTACCCTGCGAGTAGAGTGTTGCACAAATGTCAGTAGATAACTCCAAGAAGGTTATGGGAGTAAAACTGGTGCCGCTTAACTTTACTACTCGTATCGAATCATAATCTGCTGCCGGTACATTTATCAGAATAGAATCTTTGAGAGTGTCTTCTGAGAGGACATCTGTGGCTGTAACCAGAATATTGCCACTTTCAATTTTTTCTATAACTCCCTCCCCAAATGACCGATTACCATTGACAACCGATACACATCCCGGAGTAAGTCCGGTTATACCAGAGGTAGTATCCCATACTGTAGATTGCGAGAACCCACAGAAATTTCCGAATTTGTCTCTGATAACGGCAAAAACACTTTGTTTCAATTTGTTTGAAGGGATAAGAAGCCGTGGAATTTGGGCTGTTTTATTGCGATTGAAATTAGGAGATGATGTATCTATGAGCTCGATCGATAGTTGCTCAGGTTTTCCTGGCAGAACGGTGACTGATTTACATTCGTGTAAAGTATCTTTAGCAAATGGATCGGCCAGTGATATACAGATGATAAGTTTTTCAAATGCAGTTGCAGGAAAAAAACTGGCTGTATCTGGTGTTAAGCCTGGGATCAGAGTATCATGATTGAGTGTATAACCTTTCAGCTCCCATCTTAGGAGCGAATCCAGATCATGCTTTAAGATCTTGTTACCTGAAGAATCAAACCAGACATATGCTTTGCAGATTATTGTATCGCCTGCAAAGACAGTGTCAGGCATAACCAGATCCACGGAATCCGGAAAAGGTTCCACATTAAGCTGTAGTCCTGTCACCCTGAAGATTACATCATTAAAGTCCCTGTCAGAAATGACCATAGTATCTGTAGGATTATTATTGATCATATCTTCAAAACCGAAGATAATGGTGTCGGTAGGAGCGTTTGAAGAATCAACTATTCTACCAGCTACTGCCCAGCGATAACCAAAACCGGGCCTGCGATCAAATTCCCTGGAGACAAAGTCGGCACCAGGATAAGCGCTTTGGTCCACCGGATCAATTCCTTTTCTATTCTGTCCTGTATATTTATCGTAATGTGCATCTTTACGTTTGTATTTGAAAAATATCTCTGTTCCGGGTGGAATCGGGTCTTTTAATATCTTGGTTACATTTATTCTACTACCTGCATCTTTATTGGAGAATAGGAACATCGCGGAATCTGCAAACCCAGGAATCATCATATAAAGGTCACCAGTCTTATCAGATTCGGAGGTATCCAGCCACACGACTATGGAATCGGAAGGATCAATGTAGTAGAATGAGGCACCGACATATAATTTCGTGCTGTCTGAGATCTTCCACACACTGTTAGGTTTAAATATATCAGTCTGGGCAAATGAACTGATAATCAGTGACAATATCAGTAAAAGGAATTTCTTTGAGTTCATGTCGAATGTCTCTCAGA
Source organism: uncultured Fibrobacter sp. (assembly GCA_964472925.1). GTDB lineage: Bacteria > Fibrobacterota > Chitinivibrionia > Chitinivibrionales > Chitinispirillaceae > JAAYPC01. The sequence goes on from CAYYNL010000003.1 coordinate 7,902, forward strand.
AGGGTAGTAACCCGTGAAATGTTGTTAAAAAGGTTTGTTTTACTTTAAAACGATCGGACAGGCAATAGAACCATCGCGATTTATGATACTCAGCATATACACTCCGGATATGGCCTGAGGAATATCAAAAGAAAAACGTTGTGCAGCGTTCTTCTTTTCAAATACACTACGTCCTGAAACGTCAATTAACCGGATTTGTACAGGTGCTTTAAATGGTACTATACATTTAACCGTTCTATTGCTTATGTGAATGTTGTAATCAGTGATATGCTGTCTTTTCTGTTTGACTGAAATCGAACCGGGGGGAAGAAGAATTCCGTTTGACAGAGAACTGATTGGTATATCTGATTGTGCAGAATCGAGAAAAGTTGTTTTTGCCAATATGATTGAAGTAGTGTCAGGGGTAAGCCTTTGAAAAGTTATCACTCCAAGATATCCTGAACCGCTTGCACCTGTAACCTGGCCTAAAAGGGCAGCTGCAATCATAATCCTGTTTTTTTGGCCTTTTGATATGTTGCTTTGAAAAAAAATCTGGTCATTCATCTCCATCAGGTGAAGTGCAGAGGAAGTGGCTTTGGTCGAAGAAATATATTTGAGTCTGGTTGTGTCGAACTCTACATAAATCTCGTACCCAAAAAGGTCTTTAATATCTGAAATGTAAAAAGCGACAGTGAAGGTGCTGTCTTTTGCCGGTGCATAGATTGAATCTATGGAAGAATTCGTTGTTATAAAATCAACATATAACTTCGGAGCTCCTTCGATTGTGCCTAATGAGGCCAGAAAAAACAAAACCGATATTAAAACTCTTTTAATCTTAAATCCTTTTTTCATATCTGATAACCTTTGTAAAAGTTTCTATTGTTGGAGTTCCCAGTTTTTACTTATGCGTGAAACATCCCGTATATCGATCACCTCGGTTTCATTATCAGACAGTTTTACATTTATAGAAGGATCCCAGGCTGGATCGTCTGGTGTCATTTCCCAGTTTCGGGATGCTTTACTGATATCGCGAATATCTACTTTTCTATCAAGGGTGATATCTCCCTGAAGATGAGTGGGATAAACCAGAATATGGTTACCATTGCGGATCGCAAAACTGGATATACCTTTGGTTGAACCGATCAGCGAACTGCTCATGGAGTCTGCTGTTACCAGTTTGCCTCCACAACTGAGATTTTCGATACAGGTGAGAGTGGAAAATCCACTGTCAGGTCTGAATAGCTTCAATTTCCCTTCAGAGAATGCAATGACCTCTTCTTTACCATCCATATCCGTATCTAGTAATAGGGCGGCTCCGTTCAACCCAGTCAATGGTAAGCCATCTGGAGTTGTACTTTGTCTGGCAAAAGCAATTGCAGGAACGGAATCACTTCCAGTGTTTAGATAGACGAATAATCCTTTACCGGCATTAACGACAATAAGATCCTTTTTATTATCCCCATCTGCATCGAATATGGTTGGATAAAATCTGGAACCGCTTATTGAGATAAGAGTGTCTACGGTTTTGGTTTTTAAATTGATCCGTAGAACTTTACCAGTTTTAGTAGATAGAATGCAACTAAGATTTGTATTGTTATTCCAATGAGTAAAAGTATGATGGAGTGATGGTTCCAGGGTTCCAGTAAAGATGGTATCCGCAACTGAGCTGAAAAGAGAATTATCTGTACTGTCTGTACCATAATAGCAGATGATTCCGGATGTGGTTGCAATTGATAGATCGAAAATATGATCTCTGTTAAGATCGGCAAATGAGATGCTTCCATTATTGACAATAGAACTGGAAGAACCACATTTTAATGTATCCGGAGAGAGTACCATCAGGGGAATCGCCGGCTGAAGTTTTACAGATAGCGTGGTAGTGGTGTCTGGCTTGATATTGTAAGCTATCCGCTGAGAACGGTAACCGGGTGCCTGAAATTCGAACCAGCAGGTTCCTGGAGTTCCGTAATAAACAGTTGAATCTACACCAATCAGTTTTCCTTTATAACAATCGGAAGGAAAGGCATAGATCCGGCAACCCGAAGGATATGCGGTTATCTTCAGTGTGCCTGCTTTATTGATTGATATCATAACTTTCATGCTGTCTGTGGAATTCCCATCGGTTGCATAGAATGTTACCGGATAGCTGCCCTGTGTATAGCTGACTGTCCAGTTAAAAATCGCAGAACCATTGTTCTGTGTAACAAAGGAATAATCCGGCAGCATGCATTGGACCGATAGTGTCGGGATTGAACCATTGTTGTCAGGATCGTATGCACGTATACGCATACTTATCCTTTCGCCTGGTTGTGCATTTACATCTTCGGCCTTGATAAAGACTGGTGTGCAGTTTACATCTCTAACCTGAACCGAAATCGTTATGGTATCATGGAATTCCCCATCGGATGCAGTAGCTCTGAAAAGAAATGTTCCGGATATATCACATGCAGGACTCCAGCTTACTGTTGCAGTGCCATTACCGTTATCGATTAAACGTGAACCCGAAGGAGCGCTGAGTAAACGCAGGATGGGAATTGTTCCATCCGGGTCTGTGGCTCGTAAATTAAGTATCAGATTTTCGTTCTGCTGTATGGTAACATCATCATGAGAGTCAAATATCGGGCCGGTAATATTATTATTATTAATTTTGATGGTTACTGTTTGTGAATCGTAAGACAACGAGTCTGCGTAATCGCAGGCAATGATTTTAAAAGTGAAAGTACCGGTGTTGCGGGGTGTCCAGGAAAAAACAGCATTGCCATTATTATCTCTGGTGAAATTGGCACCTTCCGGGAGCTGTATTCCTTTTAAGATGGGAATAGTACCATCTGCATCTGTTGCACGGGCAACTATGACCAGTGGAAGATTTACTGAGCTGATTGTATCAACAGTGGAGACAGCCAGTACCGGCCGTGAAATATTATGATCGATTACCTCAATAATGATGGTATCGCGAACCGGGGCATTAACACCATCTGTTGTCTCGAAAATGTACATGTAATAGCCATAATCATCGGCATCCGGTGTCCATCGCAATACTCCGGTACTGTTACGGTTATCGGTAAATGTGACACCAGCAACACTGGTCAGCATCCGTATAAAGGGAATCGTATCATCATCACAGTCCTGAACTGTTACAGTAAGTTCATAAGGAACACCTTCATCGATTGTATCTTCGAAAGGCAGAGAAACGAATGTCGGAGGAAAATTGACATCGTCAATTCTGACATTGAAATATGCATGCGCAGTATCAATGGCATCAGTTGATATCAGGTGAATTTGAGTAGTTCCGTGATCATTGCACCCTGGAGACAGGGTTATGGTATAGACATTGACGGAAATGCTGTCTATAGATAACCAGGCAGGAGCGTTAAGCAGCGAGATTTTGATTTTTTGGTTATCCGGATCGGATATAGAAACTGTAAGTTTTAATGTTTCTCCTTCGGAGAGTGCTGTATCAGCAGGTACGGTTATTACCGGAAGACGGTTTCTGTTAATGGTAATGTTTTGTATAGCAGTATCAGAATTTCCGCTTAAATCGGTGGCAACCCAGGTGATAGTGGTAAGACCTGCTTTAAACACAGAGCCTAAAGGAAGTTTATCACTTCGAATTGCGCTGATACTGTTTACAGTGCAATTGTCTCTTGCTCTTGCAGAATCGGTGCTTACCAGGCTGGTGGAATCATTTGCACGTATAAGGATTACTGTATCTGCTGGAATAAATGAGAAAACTGGTGAAGTAGTATCTCTAACAGTGATTAGCACAGTATCCAGATCAAAAAGGCCGGAATTATCTGTAACCTTTAATGCTATGGTGAACTGACCTGTGGGCAGGTTAACCGATGGGGTGGCGCCAGTGAGTGTGTCACTGAACGGGCCGGTCCATTTGAAAGAAATCGGATCACCATCAGGATCCGTTGATGCAGATCCATTGAGATTTACTGTAGCATTACAGCCGGAAGAGAGATAAACATCGGAATCGGTTCCTGCATTTGCAACAGGAGGATAATTATCATTGGTGCACAGAAAGAGACTGTCGGAACTGGATGAAGGATAGCGTGCAGCCGCTCCCACATCATCCACTGCACGGATATAGTAATCGATTCCATTACTGGTGGTCATGTTTGAAGGAATGGTCCCGGAGTAAACACCAGCGGTGGCCTCTGTCATAGTGTCAATTGCAAAAAAAGTTTCATTGCGCTTTTTATAATAAAGTAGTGCCAGATTAATTCCGCCATCATCATCAATATTTGCAGAAATGGTATTGTCATTTCCCATATTTAAACAGACAGCTTGGATATTTGAGATAGTTGGAATATTATTACCTACTGGTATCACCCAGGGCTGAGTTTCCGGTGCCAGGATATTGGGAGAACGGCCAATCAGTTGGTAGTTATCGGTTGCCAGAATATAGAAATCGATTCCCGGATAATTTACGCTGGTAGCAGGGATGGTTGCCTGATAAAGAGAACCGCTGCTGTTTTGCATCGCAACCTCAGTGTATGCTCCTGATGTAAGATTTGAGGGACGATAGAAGAGGCGAACCGAGCTGATGGTTCCATCATCAGTAACATTAGCTGAGATGATCAATGATTGATTTGGTTGCTGGCTGGCGGTAAGCATTGCCTGGGTTGCTGCTGTAAGGCTGATAACAGGGGAGCGGTTATTCTCATTCCAGTACACAGTGTCTCTGTCGGTGTGATTATTGAGATTTACCGAAACAATGACCTGGTGAGTGTCACCATTGAAAACCTGGTCTGGAGAGCGGTAGCAAAGGATATACTGAGACTGAATATCACTTTTAATCTGGGCATATATCTGTGCCAGTTGTGCCGCTGAAGGTGCAGCGGTAAAATAACCCCCTGTACTGTCTGCTAATGCTTGCAGTACGGTTCTGTCTGCTGATGACCCTATGCCTATACTGTATATAGTTATGTTATTCTGGCGGGCATAGTCTATCACGGTGGATTGTGACGAACTGGAATAATTTTCAACACCATCTGAAAACACGATTACTGCACGGGTGTTTGTTTCGTTTTGGAGTTGTTTGAGTCCTTCGAGGGTTCCATCCAACAATGCTGTCATATCGTAAGTAACTATTCTATTAATAGCAGAGATCAAACTTAATGTGTCACTGGTTATTGCTTGTTCAACTTGAGGAGTGTTACTAAAAGTAATTATTGCGCTTCGATCCAGTGGACCCATGGTCCTTACATATTGCAGGGCTGCATTTTTCGCATCGTTCATCATTTGGTTGGACATTGAACCGCTTCTATCGATTACCAGGGCAACTGAAATTCCTGCAACTTCCGATACTTGAGTTAATTGATAACTGACATTTATACTATCCTGCATCAAAGAAAAATTGGTAGTATCCAGACCGGAAATGCTTCTGCCGGCAGAATCTGTGACCACTGTTGTGAGACAGATATCCGGATAAGAAGAGATGTTTATATCAGAGATGCTGATATTGGGTTTGGTTGCCGGGTTGATAACAATATTAGCCTCTATCACTGCAGAATCACTTGATACCCTTACCCTGGTTATTGCTGAACTTGTAGAAGAAAATTGAACATTACCTGAGATTAAGTTCCAGGATGAAAACATATAACCACCATTAGGAATTGCGGTTATCGTAGTGTCTACTTCTTTCCAGCATAAAATTAAATCTGAAGGGAAACATGATCCTTTGCCATTAGCAATAATCTTAAGCTTTACTGGTGTGATTATCTGTGCCGTAAAATTTGAAAGATAATATGATGATGAGTATGGTCTTATCAGGAAATAATGACTTTCGTTGCTGGTTGTTGCTCTGAAAGAATAGATAATTTTAGCGGTAGTGTATGATAGTGTTCCAGATGCACTGGTGAATGTTGAATCATTTCCATAATAGGTTAAATTCTTGTAAGCACTATCAAGAGTTATGGCATAAGTACCGGGGGCAGGTGCAATAAATTTTAACCTTACCCCGAATGACGGGGATTTTTCATAGTAATGAGTGGTGAAATTGAATATCGTTGGAGATAGAGTGACAGGATAGACCGTCCCTGGAATGAAATTAGCCTTTATAGTGGCATCTCTGGTAATGGAAACAGTAGTAGAAGCTGAATTGGTATCGGAAATAGTGGCATTTCCACTCTGAAGTGTCCAGCTCTTAAAACGGTAGCCGGTATTTGGAGTAGCAGTAATTGTTTGTGTTTGACCAGTAGTGAGTATGGCAGATGAAGGACTGACAGTACCATTACTATCTGATGTCAGAGTGAGTAAATATGCGTTGGTATAGCTAATAGTAAAATCGCTGGTGTAATATGAACTGGAAGATGGCACAACTCTGAAATAGTGTGTCTCACCTGCTGCAGCATTGAAATTATAATTGATAGTTGAATAACCTGAAACGTAGGTAATATATGAAGAAAAACTTAATGAGGTGTCATAGTAATAAAGGTATTTTCCCACAGAACCGCTATTAGAAACCACGATGGAATAGTTGCCTGCACTTGGAGCAGTGAAACTGAATCGGACTCCATTTGATGGTTGTATATCATAGTAATGGGTAGTGAAATTATAAGTGGCAGCAGTGGATGTGATTGGATAGACCGTTCCTGCAATGAAATTGGCTCTGATAGTGGCATTGTTGGTAATGGAAACAGTAGTGGAAGCTGAATTGGTATCGGAAATAGTGGCATTTCCACTCTGAAGTGTCCAGCTCTTAAAACGGTAGCCGGTATTTGGAGTGGCAGTAATTGTTTGTGTTTGGCCGGTAGTAAGTATGGCAGATGAAGGACTGACAGTACCATTACTATCTGATATCAGAGTGAGTAAATATGCGTTGCTATAGCTAATAGCAAAATCGCTGGTGTAATATGAACTGGAAGATGGCGATACTCTGAAATAGTGTACTTCACCTGCTGCAGCAGCACTGAAATTATAAGTGGTTGTTCCACTTCCAGAAACATAGTTAACATATGAAGAAGAGAAACCTGAGGTACCGAAGTAATAAATGTATTTTCCTACAGAACCGCTATTAGAAACCACGATGGAATAGTTACCTGCTTGCTGAGCAGTGAAACTGAATCGGACTCCATTTGATGGTTGTATATCATAGTAATGGGTAGTGAAATTATAAGTGGCAGCAGTGGATGTGATTGGATAGACCGTTCCTGCAATGAAATTGGCTCTGATAGTGGCATTGTTGGTAATGGAAACAGTAGTGGAAGCTGAATTGGTATCGGAAATAGTGGCATTTCCACTCTGAAGTGTCCAGCTCTTAAAACGGTAGCCGGTATTGGGAGTGGCAGTAATTGAAGTAGACACACCAGTTTCTACTTGAGTTATACCTGCAGCAGGAGATGTAGTACCATTTCCAGATATTTGCACTGTTAAAATCTTGTATTCTGGGGTAGATATATTAAGTTGATCTATATACCAACCATAAGATGTAATGCTTCCATCTGTGGTTAAGCGGAAACGAATCCGGACTGTTGAATCAGCATATTGGCTAAGATCTATATTATTGATTTTCCAGTAAGTGGAAGAACCTGAAATTCGACTGCGTAACTGAGTCCAAGTACCGGAATTATTTACTTCAATTTCCAGATACAAGTAATCACAACTGGATTCTGTTGAATACCAGTCGTAGAAAGAAAGTCTGATCAGTGAAATATTAGGTAGTTTAATCGATGGCGATGTTAAAACATAATCTGCATAGTTTGAATAATTCCCATTCAGTACAGTACCAGCGCACTTGTTTCCCTCAAATGCACCACTTGGACCAACAGTTGGTGTACCGAATTGCCAACCCCCACCGCTTACTGTCCAGTTTGTTGTGCTTCCTTCAAAATTTTCAGAAAAGTGGATTTGTGCGGAAACTAAACTGAATGCCATTCCAATTAATAATGCAATCCTGTGCATATAAATCAGGCCCCCGGTGTTGGTGAAGAGTCATACCCTAAAGGAAAAAAATGGGTAAAATCACAAATGCTTGTGATACCAGCTCATAACATCATGGGTTGTAATCTACGGAATGTTTTTCGTTATTGCAACAAAAAAAAACGGTTTTACCTGAATAATTTTTCAGAGGTGTTTTCCTGTAATTAACATAATATCAGGTAATTATTTTACTGGACTGAAAAATGTAATTTACAGAATTCAGTTCTCATGCTGCACATTTCTACTGTTGATTGCTGCTTCAAAAATCCGCTGAATTACAGTAATCCAGGAAAAAACGGTAAGGGCAAAAAGAATCCATATCATCTTTGAGGGACCGGCCAATAGGCCTATCGAGAGAATGATCACCCGTTCGGGACGTTGAAAAATACCCCCTTTGCAGGAGATACCTGCTCCTTCACATCTGGCCTTTATGTAGCTTACCATTACAGAACCACAGATACTGACGAAGCAGAGGATTACCCCCAATTGATTCACCTTTGGTGATTTAAGAAAGTAAACCAGAATTCCCATCAGAAGAACCATTTCGGTAAGTCGGTCGCAACTGGAATCAAGAATTGCTCCGAAGATGGTTTTTTTATCCGATTCGCGCGCCAGTACTCCATCTAAACCATCCATTAGCGCTCCAAATATTACCAGAACCAAAGCAGTCGTCCACTTACCGGTGCTACAAAACCACCCGGCAGCCCCAAACAGGGCCAGACCTAAAAGAGTGATATGATTTGGCTGAATCCCTGTATTACAGAGAAAGCGTGCTACAGGACGTAAGATACTGTTATAAAATGGTTTAAGCCCTTCTAACATTGCAGTTCCTTTGGAGGTGATTTTTTTCTGATCTTCTTAATCTATATAAGCAGACTTCAATATATATTGAAAAAACATGGATAAACAGAGCTTTAAACATCGGGTTAAATCTCAAAGGTTTCAAGAGTAGGCTCAGCGCTGCAAAAACCAATTGAATCCCCATCGGAAAGTTATTCCTGGAGAATAATACCCTGGCAGATATGCAAAACGTCTGTTAAGAATATTATCTACCTTATAAAAGAGTCTGAATGAACGGATATGTACCGAAGCTTCGAGGCCCAGATTGTAGATGGGGACGTTCCAGTCTGTGAAACCGGCGTATGAGATTCTATCCCGTTTACTCCAGTAATCAAATGTCAGGGCTGCATCGATATATTCCTGGGTGTTTATCGGGTGGGTCGTGAAAGAGAGATTGCTGTGCATCTTTAAATAAGGCCTGCTGTCTGAGATATTTATACTGGATTTGAATGCGAACCCCTTCCATCTGCCAAGCGACGGCGCGATGATAAAGGAGGAAACCGGCTGCTGATAGGGAGCGATTCCACAGGGCCAGGATTTGCTCACGGTTGTGGAATCCGGGCCATAGACCAGTTGATACCCCAAAAGTAGATCTGCCTTGTCCCACTTCCAATAAGCCTGGGCACCGGCCTTGTAATATGAATCAAGTAAAACCTGGTTAAACCAGAGTGAATCGTAATCTACTATAAAAGGAATATTGTCAAGCTCTACATAAATACTATATCGCTGATTGTCTTTTAAAGCAGATATTCCGACGTTCCATACCGGCACGATCTCACTGGTATCTTTCAGGGTGTAATGTGTCAATCCTGCTGTTGCCTGCACTAAGCCCTGAAAATTCCATAAATAAAAATGGTGGTTGAAATAAGCTTCAGGCTGATGCAACCAACTCAACACCTCTGATTGATCAAAAAGGGTGTAGCCGGTACGGTTTAAATTATAGCTCACTCCCGCAGAGTCTTCTTTCAGCAGTTCAACCCCTGTGCGTAATGCAAGATCAATTTCCCGATCCCTGGCATCCTGCCGTTTAGGTACTATCTTGTTTTCTACTGAATCACCTTTAGTCCGGACTGTAGGTTCTTCTCTGAACATTACTTCAAAATCTAAAAAGAAGGGTTTACCGATTTTCCACGAAGAACCGGCATTGAGCTGAAAAGGATATCTTTGGTAGACTGCATGAACTATATCTTCTCTGCTTTGTGTTGGTTTGTTTTCGAAATCTTTTTTGATTGGTACTGGCTTATTTTCACTTATATCATGTTCAAGATCTGCGTAAGTCATTTTCAAATGCAGCTTTGACTGGTTATCCCCAAACCATGAAAAACTTGCACCAGCCATAAATTCATCGGTCAGGGGATTATAGCCCTTATCAGCCAGAAAGGCAGTATCACCAAGATTGCCATAAAAGGAGCTGATATCTGCAGATTGGGAGAATTTGCCTGCTTTAAAGTACCGATAGTTGGTAAAGGCATTTACTACGAGGTTTTTGGAGATGGGACGGGAAATGCTTACCTGGAGCAGTCTTTCGTTAAAGACTCCATTTTCCCAAAAGATGAGTGCTTCTGGGGAGATAATTCTTTCAGGATTGTAGTGGTAAACTGCTGTACCGAAATCATCAAAATAAATATCTGAGAGATCTACTGAAGAAACCTGATCAGTTCCCTTTATTGTGCGGCTGGGGTTGCGATTATAGAGTAGGTTACCGGTACGGATCCTGTTTACCGGAGCTACTGCTCCGAAAAGCATGAAACGGTTTATAGATGTAGAAAGTCCGTAGCGTGCAGTAGTAACCAGGGGATGAGATCGGAGCAGTTCTGAGGGGCTGGTGCCATCAGAAAGAAAAAGTATCGATGAGTTGAGAATGAAAGGATCGTACAGAAGCTGATCGATATTCTGATGAAGATGTTGCGCAGAACGCTGCTTTTCCCGCTCCAGAAGAGATTCCCGCAGTTTTTCTCTGCTAATTGAATCGGAAATGGTGCTGTCGATTTGTGGCTTTGATGACTGGCTGAGTGGTTGAGGTTTTGCAACTGCTGAATCTAGGCTGATTTGGGAAGTATCTTTCTGAAGGTTAGTGATAGCCAAAGTATCAACTGTATCAGAATCTGCACCAAAGCCCGAGTCTGGCAGCCATAAACATAACGAAAAAAGCAAAATAATCCGATTGATTTTCATTGCCCTAAAAATACTTCGTTAAAAGAGAAATTGTTAGATCTAAATAGAGAGTTTTAACCAGGATACTTTGCTACCGGGTAAAATTTCTTCTGTAGAGAAATCCGGATATATTTTTAGTGCATATGAATCGTTTAAAAAATAAATACCGATTTTTTACCTGTATTCTTCTTTCGGTTTTGATACTGATCAGTTGCAGCGCTTATCTGAATACTTTTTATAATGCAGAAGTTGTCTTTAAAGAAGCAAATGAAGCGCATAAGAAGGAGATGCGAAAATTTCCGGACAGTCTTATTGCTCCTTCTACCGAAATTGCCACTAAATATGAGAAAGCAATAGAGAAATCCATCAAGGTATTGGAAACGTTTAATAAAAAAACGAAATGGCATGATGATGCTCTGTTTCTGATGGCAAGAGCTTATTACTTTAAGAAAGACATGACCAAAGCAATTCGTCGTCTCAATGAATTGCAACAGAATTTTCCCAGTAGCCCCTTTATTCCTCAATCATACCTTTATATGGCCAAGGCATATATCGAGGATGGCAATCTCAATAAGGCAGAAGAAATTATAGAGATGATTCTGCAGAAATATCCTGCCCTGGATGCTAAGCAGGAAGTCAGTTTTCTTTTGATAAATATTGCCATAAAACGGGGAGGGAATTCTCAGGCAATTCTTTTACTGGAAAAAGCATATAAATCGGCAAAAAGTGAGACTAAACGGATGGAGCTGATCTTGAGGCTCGCTGAGTTGTATATAGAAATGAAACAGTATTCAAAAGCAATTCTTCTATTGGAGAAAACTTTAAGAATCAAGGATCTGCCAGAACAATCCTACCGGATGGACCGGGCTCTTCTGGATTGTTATATGGAAATCGATTCTTTACAGAAAGCACTTACGCTGGCCGACGGGATGAAATCCAAAAAGAGCTATGAAAATCACAAAGAGGAGATCCTTTTCAAAAAGGCAATGGTCTTATCCCGTTTAGGAAGATATGATGAAGCCATCGATATTTTGAGGGATCTTACAATTAATATTGACAGCAGTAATGTGGCTTCCGATTCCAGTCAAATACGTGCCAGGGCATTATTTGAGCTGGCTATTCTTTATCAGAAGAAAAAAAATGACATGGAAAATGCGGATAAATATTTTTCCCTGTCTTCACGTTCGATAGATACTCTGGGCAGAGAAATTTCAAAAAAGCGGATCTCTGCACTGGAGAGGCTGAAGAAACTTCGTGAAGGGAAAGACAGCCTGGATGGGCCACTGGTTTCCAGAAAATATAAAATAGCTGAGCTTTTCAAATATGAACTTGATGTGCCCGATTCGGCTTATTACCATTATCTGGAGCTCTCAAAAGACAGTTCAGCAGATAGTGATTATATTTCCAGGGCTATCAGTGCGGCGGCATTTGTAGCTCGTGATGAATTGAAAGATACTCTCAGAGCCGACAGTCTATTCAAGTTGTTGATTTCCAGATTTCCTGCTACAGAACTGGCCAAAGATGCTCAGAAACAGCTCGGAGTAAAGGTCACCATTAAAACAAGACAGGACTCCGCATACGAAGCTTTCTGCAGGGCTGAAGACCTGCTCTATAAAAATGGAGATGTGAAGGGGGCGGTACAGGCCTACTATAATGTATATAGAAATTATCCTGACCTTCCTATTGCCCCCAAAAGTCTGTTTGTTGCTGCATGGCTCTCTGATGATAAACTGGAGAAGAATAAAACCGCGAAAATGCTTTATGAAAGAATCTGTGAAAAATATCCGGAATCAGAATACTGTAAGGAAGAGGCTAAGCAGAGAATAAAGATCGTAGAGGATACCCTTAAGGCTCTGGAGGCTCGCAGGAAAAACGAAGAGAAATTTCAAAAAAGACCTAAAACTCAAAAAAATAAAGCGGTTAATGACTCTTTAGAGCAAAAGAAAGAGGACCTCTTCACCGGGAAAGAAAAAATGGAAGACCAGGATTCGCTTTCAATGGACGAAGCTGAAAGTGAATCGGGAAAAGGAGAGGATTAAAACCGCCTGTTTTTACGCTTTACCTCTACAACTCCGAAAACCGGATAATCCATTTTCATTGATTCAGGACAGGTGAGGTGCACAGGTGCTTGTTAGTTTAAGATTCCCCGCTGGAAGCCCCTTCCTTATTAAGGGAGATTCCTTGTATCTTCAAAAATAAACAAAAAAACATGAGCGCATTTTTCCCCCAGAAACGTCTATTCAGCAGGATTGCATGAAAACAAAAGAAAACCACAATGAAATCAGATCGCTCTATGAGCGGTATGCATCAATGGTGCACAGACGGTGCAGATCATTTCTGAAAACCGAAGAGGATGCCTGGGATGCTACACAGGAGGTTTTTATGAAGCTGGTAGATGCTTTACCAAAAATTAATAAAAAGGAATCGATCTATTCCTGGCTTCTAAGCACCAGTACCAACCACTGCATCTCAATTTTACGGAAGAAAAAACATGTTTCTTTTGATGAAAATATTCATTCTGCCGAGTCAAAGCAGCTTCCCCAGGAAAAAGGGGCAATCAGGGATGAAATTTTTAGATACTTTCTCAAAATCTGGGATCCAAAAGTCCAGGAAGTCATAGTTTATACCTATTTCGATGGATATAAACAGCAGGAGATCGCAAAAATAACCGGAATGGGTGAATCTACCATACGAAGACATCTGACCAATTTCAAGCGTCATTGTTCAAAGGTGGGAATTCTCATGGGAGACATATTATGAAACATTCTGAACCATTGAAACTGGATATTGAACTGTATTTTACTGAAGAACTTTCCAGAGAAGAATCTTCTTCTTTGGAAAGCCATCTCCAGCAATGCCAGGTCTGCCATGATTACCTCCAGACACTGCGCAGAGAAAGAAACGAGTTTCTGGCAGAGCATCCTTTTTCTGAGCTTAAAATAGAGGAACCGCAATTACCGTGGTTTCAGAAATTTCTTGATACTCTGACTAAACCGGCTTTATATCCGGTGTATGGTTTATTGCTGATAATAACCATAACTGTCCCTGTATTCTTTTTTGGAAACAGGGCACAAATAGACGATGAAATAAGATTTAAGGGAACTTCAGGACTTACATTCCTTTATCAGAGGAATGGGATTGTAGACGAAGGTGATAAAAGTAAGGAATACCGGGCCGGTGATCAGATACAGATTCTTTACAATTCTTCAAAGGAACAGTTTGTATCCCTTATGAGTATAGACTCCAGGGGAATGATCTCCTTTTACCACCCGCAACAAAATTCTGATTTCTGCAGTATAAAAACCACAGCCGGAACAGCATTGACATTTCCAGGAAGCATCATTCTGGATGATTCTGAGGGAAGTGAATTGATAATTCTGCTGCTTTCCGATAAACCGCTTCCTGCAAAAACTGTCAGGACATGGATTTCAGAATTAAATAAAGAGTTTCCGCAAATATCTGAACTGGAAAAAGCAATTGTTAAAAAGAAATTAAAACCGGTGTCTCAGGTTTTTACATTACTTTTGCATAAGGAGTAATGAATGATAAAAATGATATCACTGCTGTTTCTTTTTACATTCTCAGCAGATATCATGGCGAACCGCTACGCTGTTATCATCGGCCAAAACGATGGGGGCAGACAATACAAACCACTGAAATATGCCGAAGATGACGCAAGACGTTTTTCGGATCTATTGATTGATATAGGCGGTTTTGAGCCCAATGATGTCATTTCTCTGATGGGAACCGACAGTTTGGAGATTAATGATGCGTTGAAAAAAACTGCTGAAAAACTTGCTAACAACAAAGCAGAAACCAACAGCCTTTTTCTTCTTTATTATTCGGGACATGCCGATGAAACCAGTATACTTCTTGGGAAAAGCCGTTATTCTTTTGAGGCGTTGCAGAAAGAGATCAGCAACTTTCCATCAAGGATAAGAATTGCCATATTTGATGCTTGCCAAAGTGGCGTGATCACCGCCTTCAAGGGAGGGGCTCGTGCAGATCCTTTCTATCTGCAGAACCAGCCACAGGTAAAGGGACAGGTAATAATCGCCTCTTCTGCTGCAAATGAGCGGGCTCAGGAATCCGATGCCCTTAAAGGTTCGGTTTTTTCTTTTCATTGGTTAAATGGTTTACGTGGAAGTGCTGATTTGTCAGCAGACCGCAAAATCACTCTTAATGAGGCATATCAGTATGCTTACCGCAAAACGGTTGAAACAAGTGCTTTGGCTTCAGGAGAAATTCAGCATCCTGTTTATCGCTTTTCAATTCAGGGACAGGGGGATATCTTGCTGACCGACCTGGAAAAGGCAAGCGGGGGCATATTGATAGAGAAATCATGTGTTGGTAAATTCCTTGTTCTCAGCGAAAATTATCTTGATGTATTTGCTGATTTCTATAAGGATAAAACTGTTGAACAGTTTATTTCTCTGGCTCCCGGAAGATATACCATTATCAATGCCCAGGGCAGGGATGTAGGAACTTATCAGTTTGCCATAAGCAAGAACAGAAGAAAACTGATACGGAAATCCGATTTCGAACCTGTTACTCTGGTTCAGAGCAGATTGAAAGGATTCAGCTCATCGGAGACATCGACTGAAGAGCAGACCACTGGGCCACTTTCCAGATTCAGTCTGGACTTCGGTACCGGACTTATGATGGATAAGGTGGGAGAGGGGCAGGTTTGGAAAAGAGACATGTTGGTCAATATAGGCGGGCTTTACCAGATTAATCAGAATATTGATTTTAAAATGGAACTTGGCGGATTGATCAACAGAAAAGTTATTGATGTGCAAACCGGGATCGATTATGTATTTGGTCTGGAGAAGGGCAAGATCAGTCTGGGAGGAGATGCCGGACTGGAATTTTACGGTTCAAAAAAGTATAATACATCTAAAAATATCGTAAGCCCATTATTGTCGGCCAGATTGGCTTTTACAGCAGATATCAGTGAACGCTTCCATATTCAATTGTATGTTCCATATAAAACTGTATTTAACAGAAGTACGATTCATCGGACCGGTATCGGATTGCGGTTTCTGTTTTCGGGTCGTTTTAAAGATGTACAGATTATAAAATAGAATGAGCGGTTTTTGTTTTTCTATGCGTCTATTTGATGAGATCTCAGGAAAAGTAGGGCAAAAACAACACAAAGATGGGGTGAATTTATGATTAATATTATCGCAGTTACACTGGTTATGGTTTTTACAGGGCTGGTATCGGCACAAGATTCATCCGAAAAGAGCGCTGTTAAAACACCGTTAAGAATTTACAGCGGTGGATTGAGTCTGGGGTCTGCTCTGTCAATCAACGAGGAGCTTAAGGATGAATCAGAGCAGTTTTTGGCAGTATCGCTTATAAATTCCTTTTATCTTCGGGATCACATAAGTCTTTTCTTTGATCTGAACTGGTTTGCTCCGGGGCTCAATTTCGCTTCTAATGTGGGATTCGACTTTTTTATGACCAGAAGCGGTTTCAGGCCATTCGTAGGGTTTGGAGTGGGAGTACAGTATTATGATAAGGAGGGGCCTACAGGAGATAATATCGGACCATCGGGTACACTGCATGCCGGTTTTCTGCTGGATGTTACCGATAGAGTACAGGTGAGATTCCGTGTTCCTTATTACGCGGTAGCAAACCATAGCAGGGATCATGCTGCAGGCCTTGATGTCGGAATCTTGTTTTCAGGAAGATTCAGAAATGTAAAAAAGTTGAATTTTAATTAAAAAAAAAAGATTTTTAACGATCAACCTGGAGTTGAATTATGAATAGAGTTTTGAGTTGCCTGATTATTGTCGCAGGGTTTTCAACTGCTCTTCTGGCACAGGACCAGAAACAGACAGTTGAAAAAGATATCACTATAATTCATGGACAATCAATAGCTGATGGTAAATCGGAAATCGGAGAGAGAATCCTTGAGGAATGCATCGTATCTCTTCCTCAGGCAGATGATCTTGTTCCGGAGATCTCTTCAGAGAGTCAATTTTTAAAAGAAATAAATGGCGATCCATCCAGAAACGAACACGTTAAAACCTATACCGCTTCCTTAGAAATAAATTATATGATTTATCAGAAAGTGTTGGTTATTGTGGCCACCAGCTCAATAAAGGGGCAGGAACCGGTGATGAAAGTGATGGAAAAAAGTTTGAAACAGTCCAAGCGGTTTGTATCAAATCCATCGGAAGGTGATTTGTATGCTGGAAGATCGCGGCGGCAGTATTATTTTTCAACACCGGAGGGAGCGGCCAATGATGTTAAAAAAAGAGCTGCTATCTGGTTAAAACAACAGTCTGCCGTTACATGTAAGAAATAGTTGATAATCATATAAAAAGGAGATTATACGATGTTAGCGCTTTCAAAAAAAATACTGATTCTGTCTGGATTAGTACTGATTGGTGGCTGCACCACTAAAGTAAGCAGAGTTCAGAGTAATTCCACCATCGATCTGACAGGAAAGTGGAACGATGCCGATTCCCGCCTGGTTGCAGAAGAGATGATCAATGACTGTCTTCAGCAGCGATGGCTGTATAAATATGAAACTGAAAACAAGAGGCCTACAGTAATAGTGGGTAAAATTGTCAATAAGAGTCATGAACATATTAATGTAGAAACATTTGTAAAAGAAGTCGAACGGGCGCTGCTCAATTCTGGGAAAGTTGATTTTGTGGCAACCAAAACCGAACGTGAACAGCTTCGGGAGGAAAAACAAGACATGGCTGAGAATGCCTCTGCTGTTACTGCCAAATCCATGGGAGAGGAGAGTGGTGCAGATCTGATGATGATTGGTTCTATAAACACCATCGTCGATCAGGAGGGCGGAACTGCTGTTGTTTTCTATCAGACCAATATGGAACTGATAGAGATTGAGAGTAACCGTAAAGTATGGATTGGCGAAAAGAAAATAAAGAAATTCGTGGAACGTGCAAAAGTAAAGTTTTAATACGGTACTTTGTGCATATTAATCCGAATTAAACACAATTTGGAAATTTTATGAGATTCCGATTCTGTCTGCCTTTTATCGCTTCAGTTTCGCTGTTTCTTTACTCCTGTGCCGGACGTACTGCATTGCGAATGGAAAAACTGAATGATGTGGTAAGAAATGGCGATTATTTAACGGCAATCGCAGAGATAAAGAAAAATCCCAAAATGTATGGCAAAGCCAGCAGCTTTCTCTATTATATGGACATAGGTGTTCTGTTTCAT
The DNA here is from genome assembly GCA_964472925.1 of uncultured Fibrobacter sp. GTDB lineage: Bacteria > Fibrobacterota > Chitinivibrionia > Chitinivibrionales > Chitinispirillaceae > JAAYPC01. The sequence continues at coordinate 26,010 of CAYYNL010000003.1, forward strand.
TATGCAGGGCTTTATGATTCCAGTACAGTTTATCTGCAGAGAGCTGCAGATATTCATCATGAACTGTTTGCACGCTCGGTGACAAATGAGGCTGCAGCAGTGATGGTCAATGATCTGGTTCGTCCATATCGTAGTAAACCTTACGAAATTGTTCTGATGCATCAGTTCATCGCTTTGAACTATCTGGTTCAGGGAAAAACCGATGAGGCACTGGTTGAAACCCGTAGGGTTCAGTTGCTGCTTGACGAATGGGATCGCAAGGATAAATCGGAAACCAAATACAGCTCTGATCCGATGTTTCACTTCTTGTCATCTATTGCCTACGATGCGGCGGGAGAATTTGACAATGCTGCTATTTCTCTCTTCAAATCTGTTCAGGCATTTCAGAGCGGACCGATCCAGTTGCCATCAAGAATTAAAGATTATGCATATTATCAATTGCGGTTAAATGATAGAGCTTCTGATGTCGAGCTGCTTAATCTAAAGGCGGATCTGCCAGAATCCGAAATCAATGAACTGGGGAATAACAAATCTGAAATTGTGGTTATTGGATATGGTGGAATAGGACCAGCTCTGGATGAAAATGTGTGGGCAGGAACTTATATAAAAGATGGTCTTCTGGTTTTAAACCACACTGCTTCTGATGGAAAAGTGGAAACTATCAGTACGCTTGCGCCTCCTTTACCGGAAACACAGGAAAGAGAAAAGGGAGAAAAAACCAGTTCTGGTACCACTTTTCATATTAAAATTGCACTTCCGGTAATGAAAGTATCTTCATCGAAGACTGAAAGCTTTTCGGTGCACTGCAGTGGTACTGATCAGGCTTATAAAAGTGTGGTTATAAATGATCTGGAAAAGCAACTCCAGAAATATCTGCTGGACACCAGATCTGCTACTGTGACCAGAACCACTGTACGGGTAGTATTACGAACAATTGCATCACAGAGGGCAAAAGCCAGTATGCAGACTGAAAGCCCTTTCGCAAATCTGCTTCTTAACATTGGAACCGATGTGCTTACCGACCAATTGGAACGGGCAGATACAAGAAGTTGTTTTTTGATTCCACAGACTGTTCAGATAGTCAGAATTCCGGTAAAACCTGGTACTTACACTCTGGATGTCGCGGCACATGAAAGGTCCGGAGCTGTGATTAATAAAAAACAGTTTACCAATATTTCGGTAAAACCACGAGAGAAAAAATTTATTATCTATTCTTCGTTAAAATAAAAATTAATTGCAAAATTCCGATTCTAAAATATATGCTTATCAGGCAAAACAGTTTTTACAAATGTCTTTTTAAACAATTAACAAAGTGAGGTACAATGAAGTACATTTTGTCTTCAATATCATTTCTGATTGTTGTCTTTTTTATGACAACATCAACTGTAACCTTAACCGGTTGTTCAGACGTTCTGGGAGTGGGGGATACTGTACGAGATACCGTGAGTCTTGAGAAACTATCGGTACCTACAATTGATAGTGTCCAAGTATTGGCTGGTGGTGATTCCGCAAAGATCCATTTTTCCGGCAGCTTCGTAGCCAAAGAAAAGTTCTGTGGTTTTTATCTGTTAAACAATAACGTTGAAAACGCTACTGTCGTTGCCAAAGATTCAGTTGCGGCTGCAAGTGCCTGGACCGGCAGAAGTTCTTTTACTGTAGGCATATCCAGAGATGGAATACAGACATTCTGGATAGCTTCTTATAACAAATCTGGTGATCGCTCTCAGGCTGTACCGGCTTTTGTTTTCGGTCGTGAATCTTCAGGTGCTTCAGTCTATCGTTTTACTACTAATTCCACCAAAGATGGAATCGATGTAGATGGCGTACCGGAAGTAAAAGATATTGAAGAAGGTATCCGTGCAGAAGCCAACCCGGTTAAATATGCTACCAATACAGGATGTGATGTATTAGTGGAAGAACCCATAAGTGCTCCAGGAAATCTGTGTATAACACCAATTGGCGGTGCTGTAATTTTTATTTCAAACGAAACTCAAATATTCTCAAAAGCTCAGATAAATGATATTTATAATAAAAGCTTTGGAGACACAGCCACCACTTTAAGTGAATACGGCATTCGGGTTTACGCTCAGGGGAGAAGTGTAAGAGATGCAAACGGGATGTATACACTGAAAACTGGAGATCATTTTATCGTGATAACCAGTGCAAAGAATGTTGCACGTATCAAAGTGGAAACAGCAAACACTAATGTAAGTGCTGCACTGATAATTTATCAGGATTCCGGCAGAAATGCAGGAGAACCACTTTATAAAAAGTCAATTTAACCTGATATAATCTGGAAATATTGGTTTACAGCAGGTTTTAACTGTTTTGAAAAGGCACTCGCAAGGGTGCCTTTTTTTGATTGTGCGTCTGGCAGGGATAGTTGATGACTGGGTGGGCTCTTTTAGCTTAGTTTCTTTTCACAAATTACAGTACAGCCACAATCCTTCTTAAATTCCAGAAACCCCGACTCAATCTGAATGCTTTCCCGTTTCTCAGGAGTGTAGGCAAGAACCAGCTCACCGGGTTTGAGGGATGTAAAAAAATCGACATGTTGAGCGCGGATTGCAAAGCTGCCCATAGAATTAGAGGCTGAGATCTGCCACAGTGAAGCATCGATCGCCACGCCTTCCGGTGTAATCAATTTGAAGGGGAAGGTTGTCATTTTTTACCTCAACTGTTTGGCTTTCTCACGAGCTTCTTCAACGGTTCCAACCATATAGAATGCTTGTTCAGGAAGATCATCGTGTTTGCCATCAAGAATTTCCGTAAAGGAACGGATGGTATCTTCCAGGGGAACAAATTTACCTTTGATTCCGGTAAAATGCTCTGCCACAGTGAAGGGTTGGCTCAAGAATTTCTGTACTTTTCTGGCACGTTCGACCGCTTTTCTGTCTTCTTCGGATAGCTCATCCATACCCAGAATGGCAATGATGTCCTGAAGGTTGCGATAGAGCTCAAGCAATTCCTGCACTCTTCGGGCGGTTCGATAATGGTCCTGGCCAACTATTTCAGGTGTCAAAATAGTAGAGCTGGATTCCAGCGGATCTACAGCAGGATAAATTCCAATCTCCTGAATGGCACGGCTTAAATTGGTGGTGGCATCCAGGTGAGTGAATGTGGTTGCAGGTGCAGGATCGGTATAATCATCTGCAGGAACGTAAATGGCCTGGACCGAGGTAACAGAGCCGTTTTTAGTAGAGGTGATTCTTTCCTGTAATTCACCAATATCGGTTGACAGGGTAGGTTGATAACCAACGGCAGAAGGGATTCGGCCAAGTAAAGCCGATACTTCCGAACCAGCCTGAACAAAACGGAACATATTGTCAACGAACAGAAGAACATCGCAGCGTTGTTCATCCCGGAAATATTCGGCGATACTTAATGCAGAGAGACCTACTCTGGCACGGGCTCCGGGAGGTTCGTTCATCTGTCCATAAACAAGTGCAGTCCTCTCAAGCACTCCGGATTCTTTCATCTCTCCCCAGAGCTGTGTTCCTTCACGGGTTCTTTCTCCAATGCCGGCAAAAACTGAATAACCTTGGTATGCGGTAGCAATATTATTGATTAATTCCATTATCAGAACGGTTTTTCCTACTCCGGCACCACCAAAAAGACCAATCTTTCCACCCTTAACATAAGGTTCAAGCAAATCTATCACTTTGATACCAGTGACCAGTATCTCATTTTTTGTGCTCTGATCCTGGTATGAAGGAGCAGGTCGATGAATGGGATATCGTTTTAGTGATTTTATATTTCCACCACCATCTACAGGCTCACCGATAACATTGATGATTCTTCCCAGAACTTCCGGCCCCACAGGAACAGTGATCATCTCTGAGGTGTTAATGACCTGCATCCCTCTGGCAAGACCATCAGTGCTATCCATGGCAATCGTCCTGACCACTCTTTCTCCCAGATGCTGCGTAGTTTCCAGTATCAGAGTTCTGGATTGATTGTTCGCAGAATCCGGTACGTTTACTTTTAAGGCTGTGTTGATTTCGGGCAAGTCACCCTCTTCAAAAGAAACATCCACAACAGCTCCTACCACCTGAACTATTTTTCCGGTATTCGGATGTCTTTTGGAATCGCTGTTATCTGTATTCATATACACTCCATTACTGATCAATAGCCTCTTTACCTGAGACTATTTCGGTGAGTTCTGTGGTAATAGCAGTTTGCCTTGCGCGGTTGCGCAGTTTGACATAATGCTGAATCATCTTATCGCAGTTTGTTGTTGCTGCATCCATTGCAGTCATGCGGGCAGTATGTTCACTTACTATTGAGTCCAGTTGTGCTTTATAGATTTTGGCTCTGAGAGCCAATTGAGAAAACTTTTTCACTAATTCAGCAGCGTTCTCCTCTAAAAGGATTTCCTCAGATGCAGATGGTAAATCTTTTTTGATTTCAAAGGGAAGCAGACGTTCAGCACAGGGCTCTTCCTGTAATGCTGCTTTTCTGGTATAAACAATCCAGATTTCCTCAAAATCGCCTTTGGTGAATCTGTCGAACAGATCATCTGCAATACTTGCAGCATTGGCATAATTTAGACCAGAGCTTACATCGTACACTTTCTCTATTGGTAATCTTCGCCGCTTGAAAAAAGCGTGTCCTTTTGAACCTGCAAAACTGAAAAAACATTCGCATCGTCTGGAAGAGAGTGTTTCAGAGAGCTGCATTACTTTTCTGATCACATTTGTATTGAATCTGCCGCATAATCCTCTGTCACTGGAGAACAAAAGTATCAGTGCTTTATGGACTGCCGGATATCCTTTAAAGAAAATGTTGGAATTTGAGCCCAGAGATGCGACCTGATTAAGCATTGACATTGAAGCATTGCCAAAAGGGATCGCAGCATGCTGAATTTTCATGAATTTCTGAAGCTTTACCGAGGATATCATTTTCATGGAACTGGTGATTTTCCTGGTATTTTTCAGACTGTTGATTTTTTTGTTATATTCTCTTATTCCAACCATGGTCTTTTACATCGCTTCCTGTTTTTTGCCGGGAGAAAGCATTATGGAACGCAATTCTTCAGCGTTCTGAGCATTTATCCAGCGGTTAAGGAAACTCTGGTCATTGACTGCCTGAGCGATGGTAGCCAGAGCATGTAAATGGGTATTGCGTTCATCGATCGAGCCTGCCAGAAAGAATGTAGCCCGGACATTTGGTGCACTGGAGCTGAAAGAGATCCCAGGTCTACTGCGCACCGCCACTATAGCGAATTTGTTTTTGCCAGGAACTATCAGGTGAGGAACGGCAAATACTGAAGTCAATGCAGTAGAAGCAGTCTGTTCACGATCCAAAAGCCGCTTGTAGATAGCATCGGCTTCATATTCAACCTTTTTGGAAAGATGATCCGCTGCCTTCGCAAACAGCTCCTGAAGGCTGAGCTGATGCTCGATGTCAAGTATTTCGCATTCTTTTATGATTTTTTCAAATTTTGCTTTAAAGGAAGCACTCAGCTCTTTGGGTTCCTCAAGGATATTATCTATCTCTTTTTCCAGAGAGGGTGATCGAAGTTCTTTGGCGGTAACTTTTTCGATTAGTTTATAAATTTGAAGGCGGGTCATTCCCGGAGAATCTGCTGCCGCCATCACAAGTGAGTTTCTGCTGTAAAATTTAGCCTCCAGACTCTCCAGAGAGAGTGATGGATCAAACTGAGTAGCAAAATCATCCAGTACTTCCTTGGCTTCTTTGTCCAGTTCTGGTGTGAATTGTCCGCTCTTTCTCAGTTTTTCCATAAATGAGCCATATTTCTCTCTGAGAAAAAGATGTAGATGTCGTTCGTAAACTTCAAGTTTTGAAACCGGATAATTATCAAGATATCCATGGGTACCGGCATAGATGATCATCACCTGATCAAAAATTTCCATGGGCTGATACTGTTTCTGTTTGAGAATCTCGGTGAGATGTTCACCACGGTCAAGCTGCTGTTTGGTGGTTTTATCAAGATCGGCTGAAAATTGGCTGAAAGCAGCCAATTCCCTGAACTGAGCCAGTTCTAGACGTAAAGATCCTGCGGTCTGTCTCATAGCCTTGATCTGGGCAGACCCTCCCACTCGCGAAACGGAGATACCGGCATTGATTGCAGGACGTATTCCTGAATTGAACAGATGGGTTTCCAGAAAGATCTGTCCATCGGTAATAGAGATCACGTTGGTGGGAATGTAGGCTGAGATATCACCGGCTTGTGTTTCTACTATTGGAAGAGCGGTCAGGGAGCCGCCGCCACGTTCATCACTAAGCTTGGCAGCTCTTTCCAGTAAACGTGAATGAAGATAGAAAATATCTCCTGGATATGCCTCCCGTCCGGGAGGTCTGCGCAATAGTAAAGAGATCTGGCGGTATGCCTGAGCCTGTTTTGTCAAGTCATCATATACAATAAGCGCATGTCTTCCGCTGTCACGGAAATATTCAGCCATTGCACATGCTGCATAAGGAGCAATATATTGCAAAGGTGCCGGATCACCGGCTGTGGCACAGACTATGGTAGTATATTTCATGGCTCCATGCTGTCGAAGTTTTTCTACCACTCTGACTATCGATGAGCGTTTCTGACCTATTGCCACATAAAAGCAGTATACGGGTTCTGAGACGTTTTTTCCCTGATTTATGATTGCATCGATGGCCAGGGCGGTTTTTCCTGTACGGCGATCACCTATGATCAGTTCACGCTGACCTTTGCCTATGGGAACAAGTGCATCGATTGCTTTGATTCCGGTAAACAGAGGTTCACATACATTTTGTCGGTCGATAATTCCTGGAGCTTTGCATTCGACAGGCCTGGTAATTGAGGTGTCAACAGGTGCTCCATCATCCAGAGGACGTCCCAGAGGATCGACAACTCTTCCTAACAGTTGTTCACCTACAGGTACACTGGCGATAGTACCAGTGCGCCGGACAATATGCCCCTCTTTTACATGTGAGGCATCATCCAGAAGTACGACCCCTACATTATCCTCTTCCAGATTAAGAGCGATTCCGGTAACCGACGACTTTCCTGGTATATCAATCTTCAGAAGTTCACCAGATATCACAGATCGCAAGCCATATACTCTGGCAATTCCATCACCCGTCTGTATGACTTCACCGATATCGGCAGTCTGAGAGTAAGAGGAGAACTGTTCGATTTCCTGTTTGAGAACCGAGACGATTTCACCTGTTTTTAAGGACAAATTCATAATAACTCATTCCTGTCATTTATTAACATCTAAAAAAAATCTCCAGACACCCCAAAATCTTAAATTTCTGTCATGCCCTTTTCCTATAAATCTTAAATCTAAAATTTCAGATCAGACAGATAACATTCTTCTGAGTCTGTTAAGTGCACCTTTCGTACTGCAATCATACATTTTGTCTTCATAAACCAGAACAAACCCAGCCAGAAGTTTGGGATCGATACTGTATTGAATATCAAGAGTATATCCGGTTTTTTTCTGCAGCTCATTTTGCAATCTACTTTTCTGAGAAGTATCTAGCTCTATAGCACTGGTCAGAGTAGCTTTGAGAATTTTCTGATTCTGGTTGTTAATCAGAGAAAATTCCTCAAGTATTCTTAAAAGCAGATTCTGACGTCTGTATTTTAGAACCAGGTTAAGAAAGTTCAGAGTGAAATCGGTTATATGAGCACTCAGTGCTTTTTTAAGGATGTTCGAACGAACTGTCAGAGACAACCTCGGAGATGACAGTTGAATTAAAAAAGTCTCTTCAGATTTAAGAACCTGAGTTAATAATGCAGTATCTTTTAGTGCTGCATCCAGTTTACCCGTATCCAGTGCAGCATTGTAAAAAGCCTGCGCCCAATTTCGGACAATCAGTTCAGTGCTCATAGTTTATCCAGATGCTTTTCTACTATCTTTCGATGAGTTTCATCATTGAGACTCTCTTCAATTAACTTCTCAGAAGTGCTTATAACTAGTTCGATTGTCTGATTTTTTATTTGTCTAAGGGCATTTTCCTTTTCTGTTGTTATTTTTGCTTTTGCATCCTCAAGTGCAGCCTGAGCTTCCTTACGTGCACGATCAATCACCTGTTGAGCAGTGCTTTCGGCATTTTTTCTTCCCTCCTGGATTATTTTGCTGGCCTCATTCTGAGCCTCGTGGATCAGGGCTTTCTGAGTCTCAGCAATTTTTTCCAGTTCTTCCCTGGTCTTTCTGGCATTGTCAATAGTATCTGCTACCAGACGTTCCCTGGCTTTTATAGAGTCCATCATGGGGGTCCAGGCATATTTGCGCAGAATGACAAAAAGTAATCCAAAAATTACCCATGTCCAGATTGAAAGACCGGGGTCTATTGAAAATAGGCCGCCATTATGTGTACTCTGATGGACCACTATTGCAGTAGTATCTTGTGGATTCATACTGTTATTTTACCTGTTTATTTCATGATTACAATCAAACATGCTACTGCTGCAAAAAAGGCAACGCCTTCAATCAGGGCTGCACCCAGGATCATTAGCGTCCTGGCATCATTTTTTATATCAGGCTGTCTGGCTATTGATTCGAGTGCTTTACCACAAAGGAATCCTATTCCTAATCCAGCTCCAATAACTATCAATCCCAGGCCGATTGCTGCTCCAAAAGAGTTGAGATTTAATCCAGAAAATACCGCTTGCTCCATAATAATGCCTCCTTTATAGAAAGGTACTTAGTGATGACTGCTTGCTATACTGATAAATATCGCAGATAATGTAGTAAAAACCAATGCCTGAATTATTGCTACCAGTAACTCTAATATGTTAATAAAAAGAGCCAGTGGTACCGAAACCATACCAGCCAATGGATGAATAATAAATATTAACAGGATTAATGATATTATTACGATATGCCCGGCAATCATATTGGCAAACAACCTGATTGCCAGTACTGCACATTTAATGAATAATTCTGGAATCTCTATTAAAAGAATAAAGATACCAATTGGTAAAGGTATTCCCTCAGGAATCATATTTTTAAAGAATCCCAAAAAACCATTGCTCTGCATTCCCTGAACAAATATTCCAATTAATACCATTAGAGCTAATGCTACGGTGACGCTAAGGTTACCAGTTGAAGTCCCAAACAAGGGAATAAGTCCCATTATATTGGAAGTTAAAAGGAAAAAGAACAGTGTTAAAAAGAAGGGAAGCCACTTTTTTCCCAGTTCTTCACCCATTACAGGATAAATCAATGAATCACGTATAAAGAGTACTACCGGTTCGATTGCAAGTCCGAGTTTACCTGGAATAGTCCTTTTGCCACTGAATGCTGTACAAAAGACGATCAGAAGAATTGCTGCTGCTATCACAAGCATGACAACATGCATCGTAACTGGGATAGTAAAGGTGCCAATTTTTAGATCGTGTATATGGATTGGTGGTACAGCCGGCAGTATGGACCACTCCTTTTTATCACAGACATGATGCATCAAAATATCTGAAAGATCAGGAGATGTTTTGGATGGCGAAGCCAGTATTGATCCGGCTGATAACAGCACCAGAAGTATAAGAAGCATAAACCAACCCTTATTTATCTGGGTTATAGGAAAATATTCTACAGAAATCTTGGTAATTATATACGAACCTGTTGGCTGCAAATTTTCTGATTTGCAGATCAAGAAGTCTGTTAACTGAAAAATTAAATGTCAGGGGCTGAATACTAAATTAGTAGAACCGTTGAGCGGAATTGGTTCAGGTGGTTGGAACTATATGTTGATATATAAACAATATCCGTACGGGAATTGTCAAAGAAACGAATGTATGAAAAGCTCTTTTTACCGGCTAGGGGATTTTTATCATTATCTATAATAAAATGAACAGGTAACGCATCTGACAAATCGAAAGTGCAGTCAGAAAAGAAAGTGTTTTTAGATACTGATTTGGAAAAAGAAGTTTCATTATGTAAAGTGTTGTATATACAGGATTCACTTTTTTCTGACAACGATATAAACATCACTGAAATGGCAATGATAAAAAACAGGAAGCATATTTTTAGAAGGAAATAATCTGAATAATGTCTGGAAATCATATTTCTTATCCTGAGAATACATAATATAGCTCTTTTTTTATGGCAGATCAACTGCTTTTTACATTTATGGCTTTAATCCTGGAAGTGGCTTTTTAAGAATTATTCCGATTCAGGTATTTTAATGAAAATGGATGAAGTAATTTAACTTGGAAGGGAAAAATGCCTTGTTTTGCTAATATTGCTGAGTAAAAAAAGAGATTGTTTTGTGAATACAGGAAAAGAAAAAAAATTGAACTGCAAAACATGACAAGGCAACAAAACAAGAAAACTAATCTTATATTATTAAAGGTAACAGATCTTGTTATTTATTGAAATAGGGAGAAGTAAATAGTTAATCGATTCAATAGAAAAGATAGAGGGCTGTTAGCTGATTTCAGAGTTTAATAAATTAAGTTGAAATCTATTTAATTTATATATAGATTACTGCTTTATACCTTTAAAAGATTTAAGCAGGATTTATATTGAATGTACTAAAAATTGTTATTACAATGGCAATTCAGGAAAAAAATTGCCTCAATAGATCGAATCTGTTATCTTGTAAAGTATGACAATATAGAATTAAAATTATTTGCTAAACTTAATCAGGATTAAGCATCATGAAAAAAAATGTATTCACAACCAGTCTGCTAATCTGTATCGCATTTCAGATCTTTTTGCCGGAGATGAAAGCCGCTGAAGTTTGTGAGTGGTATTTCCGATCCTGTCCTGAAGATATCGACGGGCTAGTGATTACAGTGCCTGAAAAAGTAATTGCCCTTTCTCCCAATGTCAGGGCTTGTAATGCAGTGACTCAGACAATGAGTGCCGATACTCCAGCAGTTATGTTTGTTATCGATAATTCCAGCAGTATGACTTCAGGCATTGGCAGGGATGGTGGAAGTGATGTTAAGGGGGAACGTTTCAATGTAACCAAAGAGCTTCTGGATACCATTTATAAGGCACAACCAGGATCACGGGTAGGGTTATCGGTATTTGCAAGTGGTCTTGTCTTTGATAAAGATTCTTCTGATTTATTCGAGGTTCTTGAGGGTATTCCAGATACTATTAAGAATTTCGAAAAGCAGGCGTTCCTTCCTCCAATAAAACTGGATTCTACATATAATTTCAATGACACTACAATGCTTGGTATAGATATCATTAAATTTTTGCTGGAGACAGTGAACAATCGGGGAAGCGTTTTTCTGAAACATAATCATTTAAACGACAATACAGGGACTAATATTAACTACGGTTTTGATGGAGCACTTCAGGGTTTTAAAGGGCTTTCAACTGATTTAATCCCAAAAGAAAATAGGTTTATAGTTTTCTTTTCTGATGGTGTACCTTCTGGGGCTGGTCATAAAGATTCAACAGAATTTACAAAAGGTGAAAATACTCCCACCACCTTTACAGTATATCTGAGTAGCAGAGATACTGTAGCTCCAGCAATCCTCCAGGAAATGACACAGAATATCAAGAATAATGGATATTCGAATAATAATGGGAAAAGTACTATAAAAGCAATGAGATCTGATCGAGACAGTCTGATGTCATTCTTCATGAATAATGCAATGAATGTCATTATAAACAAAAAATCGGGTCAACCCACTACCTTAAAGCTCAATGGTATAGTATCTACTACTTATAAGGACAGCACATTTGAATTCAACAAAGATTTTGCCATTTCAACCGATACTACGGTATTTACTCTGGAAGTCACCTGGCGTATGGTTGACACTTCAGATGGCAGTTTTTACGACTCTACCCATACAAATAGCTTCAAAATCGTACGCAGCAGCAGAGCCAATCAGCCATCAGCAGGAAATTTAGACTGCTGGGAACGTGATATAGTTCTTCAGTATAATGGTAAACCCATCAACGCAATCAATGAGACAATGAGCAAACTGGAAGTCGTGTTTACTACTAATAGTAACAGATATAAATCTGTAAAGGTTGATGTCACTCATAAATCCGGTTCTGCCTTGGATACATTACGGGGTTTGCAATTGTCAGAGAATGATACGGGTTTCTCCGGATTTTTTGAAAGAGTGGTTGGAGCTCCCAAAAGGGATAATATTCTTCAGCATGCGGATCCTGACAGCATTATCCTGATTTACCGCAATCCTGATAATCCTCTTGATACAATCCGAAAGGCTTATCCATTTTCGATAAGTAAGATTCTAAAATTTCCTGCTGCATATTATTACGACAAAAATGCCGATGGAAAAGTTGACAGTATTTTTATAGAAGTCCAAGGGCCGGTCGATCAGGAAGATCTGGAAAAACTGAAAAGTTCTATTACCCTGCCTGATTCCCGTAAATTCAAACTCAATTCCATCAGCATAGCCAAAGGCGGTATTGCATTGGATGTTACTGAGCAGAATAGTGAGATTAAAACCTATGTTACTCCTACTGATATTATTGTGGTGAACAGTGGAAATCTTCCTGGCGGTGGATTAATTGAAGGAAATATTATTAATGCTCAGGACAAGGTTGCACCAGTGCTATTGAGCGGAACGTTTTTTTCAGACAAACAGGATACCATGCAGGTGGAGTTCTCCGAACCTGTCGATCATTTCAGCTCAAAGGAGCCAATCCTTTTTTCACATGATGGAAAAACATATAGTGTATACTTGGCAGAGAACGGTGTTTTCAGCAAAGAGAGATATTATACCAGCAAAGTGACTTCTGTTCAGAGTGGTTTTGCCATCACTGATGGTGATCTGATTTGGATTAACCCGGCTGCAAAAATCGGAGATACTCTGGATATAAAACAGCTCAATCCTGAAAATCGTAAGGTACATATTAAGGTTCAGGAGGCTGAATATGATATAATGGTCAGAACTGTTAATAATCCCTTGAGGCCTGATGAACCTGTTCCACCAAAAGTAGTAGCTGTTTTTGAAAAAAAAGGCCTAAAAACACCGCAAAACGGGATTACCATAGTGGTGGAGCCTAAGGGAGATTTAAAGAATAAGATTACATTGAGAGCAAAAGGATTCAATGTTTATGATGTAGTCAAGCATCCTGTCAAAAAGGATATTGTGGGAGTGTTTGATGATGAATCACAGAAACTGTATTTTATCTGGGATGGTAAAAACGAAAACAAAAGAAAAGTAGGAACCGGGACATATACCGCTGTTATGCAAATAGAAACTATCAGTGAAAAAACCAATCGCACTAAGACCAGCGTGCAGAATGTGCCTTTGGGGATAAAATGGAAGTAAAATTCTTGTGGCTGTTAAGTTAGATTCTGTTACAAATAAGCTAAAGGTAACATTGGAATACTCATATTTAAAAATGGAATTGATGCTATGATATTCAAAATTAAAAGAGCCGTTTTTTCCAGATTTCTCCTGTTAACCGGTTTATTGGTTATAGTGCCCGGATTGGTATTTCAAACCTGGTCAGATGGTTTACCTGGTGAATATATTCTTTCTGATCAATGGAGAACTTTTTCCAAATACTATTCTCCAAACACTAATCCAGCTCTGATGATGGAAAATCTGTATTCCTCAATCCGGGGTGTTATATCACTATCAGGCGATGAGGCCGCAAAGCTTTGGGAGACCGGTGTGGTGGTTCCACTGGGAATCTACCATACCGCTGGTTTCTCGGTACTCGGTGAAAACGGACATGAGGTAAAGGACTTCCCTTTAGAAGATACCACTTATACCACCTCAAAAAACAGTAGCTATCTTTTCACTCTATCTTATGCCACTAATCCATGGCGGCGGATCAATGCGGGGTTAAATCTTAATTTAGCTTATCAGAGTAATTTTGGTGATTCTCCTTCAATGAATATTGGTGTTGATCTGGGATTCACCTGCCGGATACTACTACACCCAGTGCTTGGTTTCCATGTGGCTGGTCTGACTTTCCAGAACCTGATCGCACCTAAACTTTCTGATTTAGACAAGATGCCTTTTTCGACAAAGGCTTACTATCACGCAGCCATGCTTAATGACAGAATAGATGTCGATATAGAGTTCGATATAACCGATCTGTTTACCAAAAAAGATTTCTTTGATGAAAAAAAATATCTGGAATGGGATTTCTTCCTTCAGGGTGGTTTCTGGGTTCTTCCTTTTGTAGCGGTTAAAGGATTCACAAATGTTGGCCATTCCGGCAAATTTGATTTCTGGGGAGCCGCAGTGGAACTTAATGTACCTCAGGTAAACGGGGGAAGAGACCTGTCTTTTCTGTACCAGATCAGAGAAGAGATCAAAAATGAACTTCAGGGAACTCATTCTCTATATTTCCGGGCTGATGTTGGTCGAAGCAGGGAAGAGATCAGAAACCGGCGTATCGCCCGTGTGGTCAACCTTAATTCCAGTGAGTTGTACAACAAAGCAATGAAACTCTACCATAAAGGTGATTACTGGAATGCATACTTCCTTTATCAGCGAATTCTTGCAGAATTTCCTGATTTTCATCAAAACGATCGGGTGACCCATTTTGCTGGTTCCTGCCTTGAAGAAATGGATATGAGAGAAGAATCAAAGAAGATGTATCAAGCGGTTAAACAGGATTACTCTCTCAGTTCAATCGTTCCATACAGCGATCTGGGGCTCATGCGGATTCATTATCGCCAAGGTGATTATGATTCGGTTTATAATCAGTATATTGAGCTGAACCGGCAGGGAGTTCCAGATTCAATTCGTGCTCACGGACACTATATAATGGGAGAAACCGCAATCCGCCAGGGTGAATATGACAAGGCTCTTCAATATTTCGATCAGGTTCCAGATACACATCCGGTTTATGTTTTTGCACAGCATTCTGCTGCCACAGCTTTGGCCCTGATGAATACAGAAGACATGACCGGGATTATTTCGAGACTTGATAATTGTGTAAGTGCTTCAGTTTCCGGAAAATCTCAGAAAGAGATCGTCAATCGCTCTCTGGTGCTTCTAGGATATGTTTATTATGAAGAGAATTCTCTTTCCAAAGCAGTTTCTGCACTGAGGATGGTTCCACCAGAAAGTTACTATTATGAGGATGCATTGTTGGGGCTGGGATGGACTGCGATAAAGGCCAGACAGTGGAGAGACTGTATCAATGCTGGTGCTACACTGGCTGGAAAAACCAAAAGATTTGTTATTCAGGCGGAAGCTGCGCTTTTACAGGCTTATGGTTATATGTTGGAGAAGAATTTTGTACAGGCACAGAATATCCTCAGTCCTATAGCTGAAAAGATGAATTCTTTCTCTGCTTTTTCTGAAGATTCACTAAATGCAGAGAAAATGCGTTATGAAAACGATCGCCTCTCTTATGCATTCCTGGCTGAAAAGGTTACCAGCACTGCAAGAAGAGGGCAGGCTGCAAAACAGCAGATGATTGATAGCTTGCATAATGATCAGATCCGTCATAAGCAGAAAATCGATGATTATCTGATATTTGCCGAGGAAGCCAAAAGGACTAAGTTCTTTGAAAGACCTTTTGAAACTATCAAAAGCGACATAGAATATGCTCTTGCCAATATCCAAAAGATCGGTAATGCTTCTTCAATTCAGAAAGAAACAGAAAAGATCATGAGTAAGGATAAAGAGATTAATAAAGAGATCGAAAAATTGAAGGAAGAGATGGAAAATCTGGAAAATCAGAACGAGAACGAAAACGAAAACGAAAACGAGAACGGGAGCGGTAGCGACATCGAGTAAACACGCAAATACATTTCTGATTTTGCTCTGTAACTTCTTAATTTATACCATAAACCCCACTTTATCCCCCCTTAAAAGGGGGGCTTTCAGTGGGGTGATACAAATAACTTCTGAGAATCTCTGAACTATTAAGTGGAAATTTCTCATATCCAAATCAGTAATCTGCATCTGTTTTAGTTGACTCTCAAATGTAAAGCCATCAATTTTAAATCTGCTTTCCTATTCCCTAAAATCTAAAATCTCAAATCTGATTAGTTCGTATTCCTATAAGGGGAAAGGAGGTCTCAATGAAAGTCAATGAAGTGATGACCTATGGAGTGGATTTTGTTCGTCCTGATAGTACGATCAGGGAAATTGCAGAGAAGATGCGGGATAAAAATGAAGGTGTTATACCGGTTTTTGATGGAAACGAACCTGTGGGTATGGTAACAGACCGGGATATTGTTGTAAGAGCAATTGCAGAAGGGAAGGAGCCATCTGCGACCAGGGTAAAAGATGTTATGACACCGGAGGTGTTTTTCTGTATGGAGGACATGGACCTTGAAGAGGCCGCACATATAATGGAACACCAAAAGATCCGCAGGTTGCTTGTCAAGGATGAAAAGGGAAATGTTATAGGAATATTGTCAATAGGGGATATAGCTACAAGTACACCGAAGGAGTTTACCGGCGAGGTTCTTAAGGAAGTTGTCGGGGTTGCATATCCTGAAAGATAAAAGAGGGCCGTAATGCGGCCCCTTTTTCATTGTGCGTCTGGCATGGCGCAGTATTTTCCTTCCGTTTCTTATTTCCATTCCTGTTTTGGATTTTGTATTTCGCATTTTTCTGATTCTGTTCCAATTTGGATAATAATTTGAAATTTGTTTGGAAAGTAAGATTTTTTATTTGAAATTTTCTTGATTAGATAGCTTCAGTAATTCCATAGTTTATTTAACCAAGTTACAATTATTAGTTCGGTCTGATCTTTATTATTTTAATCTGGTCATCCTTAATTTTGAGATGTGTCTCTTTTTCAGGATTGGGAAACATTAGGAATAGTAAATAATTAACAAAAAATTCCAAGGACTGGGGGCTAAAATGATTCGGTGTCCAATCATAAAAACTTCCTCCGTATTTATCTTACTCTGCGGACTGGTTTTCACTCAGGAATATGATGTCAAATTGGAAAAGATAGTGAACTACAACAACTGGGGCGCTGCTTGGGATACAATTTATGTGGTAAAGAATGACTTGATAACCATTGCAGCATTGCCTAAAGTGGGTGGAAGGATCATGCAGTATGATCTGGGTAGTCATCCATCAATTTACATCCACTCTGAAAACAAAGGTAAAGTTCCCTCTGATGGTAATATGGTAATTGGAGGATTTCGAACTCTGCCCTCGCCTCAATCCGATTTTACCTGGCCATCGCCACCTAAACTGGATTGTAAGCCTTATACCTGCGTTGTGCGTTCCAAAAATGCCGATTCAGCTGTCATTTATATGGAAAGTCAGATTGAAGACAGCAATGATGAGAAATACCGGACACACAAGGGGCTTCAGTTCAAACGTCTGATAACAACATATAAGGCTTCTACACGGGTTAAAGTTGAATTGATTATGTTGAATAAAGGTAATTCAACTATGAAACATGGTATATGGGATATTACCCAGAGTAGCTGTGAAAATAATGGCTCTGTTGACAAAAAGAACTTTTGGGCATATTTTCAACGCAATCCATCAAGCAATCTGGGTAATGGAAAAGGTTATGTGCAGTATATGCATGAGGGTACAGATAATTCTCAGTGGAGACCTGATGCGGCTCCGGGAGGAATTATGGGAGTGCAATATATGCAGAAGACCGGAAAGATAGGAGCAGACTGCAGTGCTGGCTGGATCAGTTTTGTCGATCAATTGGATGGTTATGCATATATTAAAACATTCACCTATGAAAAGGGAAAAGAATATCCTGACAGCGGAGCTTCGGTGCAGGTCTATACTTATAACAATATGCCAATGGTGGAAGTAGAGGTGTTGGGACCGCTTACCACGCTTAATCCAGGTGATTCTGTAATAATGGTAGAAAACTGGTATGCTTCAAGGGCATCCGGACCTGTGCTTGCAGTAAACAATGCAGGTCTGATCACCAAACGGCTTTTGGCGCAGCAGACGGCTGATACAATGACTGTTAATGGAACTTATGGACTTTTTTATTCTGGAATGGTCAAATCTGTTTATGTTGACCATGAAGGCGAAGATGTACTGGTGGCAGATTCAGTGACTGTTACACCGCTTGACTCCTTAAAAATCATCGGAAAATACCAGGTTCCTGCAGGGGCAAAGGTGTTTCGGTTGGAAGCGTTTGATAACAGTGGAAAATCTCTGGGAGTACTTGACTCGGTTATGGTGCCTAATCCTGTGGATATCAAAGGTAAATTTCAGAATTGCTCCAAAGCTATCACAAAAAGAGTAACCCTGATTCCTAAGAAGGGATTCCTTTTGGGAAATGTACATTCCAGGGGAGCATTTTCAATCAGTATCTTTGACTTGAAAGGCAAGCTTCTTTTGAAGCAAGATGGAAGCGCATTGTCTGAAGGTTCGTTCAGTATTCCTGTGGAAATGAATGGAAATCTGCTGGTGCGGATAGAAGGTGACGAGTGGACCGAGAGCAGAATCATTACTATAGTGAAGTAATGATTCTGTCCATTATTGTTATAAAAAAGTAAATGTGAAGTTAATCGATAGTGATTCAGTCTTTTTTGTCAGTTTTTAACTCTGCCTTATGTCCGTTTACGATTATTACCTGATCGTTGCTTATCGGACGTAAGTCCAGTTTTGATTCATATTCTTCGATAATTTTTTGCGTGATTTTCTTGAATGGTGCATTGGTGTAATGAGGAAGAATGTAAAAGTCAGTTACCCCCAGAGCATCATAGTCGGTCAATTCCGGAGCCTTTTTAGGGCTGTCCATTCGTGATACATATCCGATATTTTTTGACAAAATTATAGAACCAGCAGAGGATCCTATATATGGTTTTCCGTTATTGATATGTTGGACTATCAAAGAATCGATCTTTTTTCTTTTAAGTTCCTGAAGAAGGTAGAATGTATTTCCACCGCAGATGAAGATGTAGTCATTTTCATTGAGTTTAACACTTATTTCTTCTTTACTGCAATTTGCAATGTCGGTTTCATCCACAATAAGACCTATTCTTTGCAAGGCCTTTTTGTCTGAGTCCACAAAGAACCTGACTTTTTCTGGATTGGCGGCCGTGGGAATGAAAGTAACCTTTTTCCCTTTGTGTTCATTATTCATAAACTCTGGAAATAACCTTGATACATCTGTGAAAAATGAGGACAAGAACAGCTTTTTCATTGAAGACCTCCTTTGTTAGAGAGCCGATAAATCAAATTTGCGATATGTGTATCATTAATCAGCAAAGAATCGTTCTGCTTAAGGTCTGATTACAATCTATAACATCAGATTTTAGTGTGTTAATCTGACTTTCCCAAGATCGCGGTATGCCTACCAGAAATTACCATAATCATATAGATATTTTGTAGTTACTCCAAGATCTTTGAAATAGTTGAAAACCGGTATCTGCGATCCAATAAATATTTCTGTGATTCATCAAAATTTTCAAAATCAGGTATCCCTATTCAAATTTTTTTCTCTTTCTTATTAAATTCAAAATAATGAAGATGGCATCGCTAAATGCAGGTACCATAAATTGTAATCAGTCGGTACCAGTATTCTTTTCCAGATCAAATGGAGGATCTCTGATAATTCTATTTTGAATTGTATGACCCTTTCATTATAGGGAGAGAGATTTAATCCTTTTTTGTATCCCCTGAAATAATCTTCATTGGTATAATTACTGCTAAATGAGTGTGGCATTGTGATCTCTTTCTGATTTGGTCAGAGTACAGGGATTTTAAGGTACTAAATGTTATTATCAATATAAAAAACCGATACGTAAAATGCTCATAATTGAAATATGATTTATGCTTGGCCCATGGATATACATTATGAAGCCCCTGCAGGATTTGGATCTCATGGATTAGTTGGGAATTACATTTGCGAGTTGTTGCCCATATTAGTCTTAGGTAAGAGCGGTATGTACAAGTCTTCTTCTTATACTTGTCCAAGGGAACATATTTTTACTCATTTTGAGGATACAATCTATATCTGCTATCGCCTGAAAATCTGTAATCCCTGTTCATTTACTTGTAATATTGGAAAAAAGAATTGATTAACGCTTGTCCTCAGGAGCCCTCATCCACCAGAAGGAAAAACAAATTTCAATTGTCAGCCTCTATTTTAACCCGCTGTGATAATAGAGGTATTTATAACCATTGTAAAAGTTAGCCTCCAGAAAAATGGGCAAATATTCACTATCTTGTACCGGTTCCCCATTGATAAATTGAACTGCCAGGGGAAATATCGGCCTGCACGATCTTAAAGCCAGTTCTTTAAACCGGTCCAGATACTGGAATCTGTGAGGATTGTCTGTTGAAAAGAAACATTCCAGTTCAAAACCATTTTTCCTCGAGATCATTACCAACTCTGTTCCGTGATAAAAAAGATGAGTACTGATAAGACGTTTGGGTAATTTTCTGGACAGTGTCGGGATTGGAATAGAGCATAGAGATGCCGGATCAAGCGCATTTATCCTGTAAACGGCATCCTCCGGTAGCCCCCTATTTAGAATCTGCAGTGCCGATATGCTGATAAACTGTATCCCCGGAATCTCTTCAAAGAAATGCCCAGCGATAATCTCTCCTGATAATTCCATTATTCGCAGTGTTTTGAACAATTTTGGCCATTGGAAATGAGGTTCTTCGGTGTTGATAAGTTCTTTGAACAATACTCCATAACGATTTAACAGTTGTCTGACCCGTTGCTTATTGATCTCGTGCTCTGTTAACAGATTGTCATGATCTTTATCATATACAATCCTTCGCCATAAGCCAGGTATTGCATTATTCACTTTCCATCTGTTAAAACCATGGTCAATTTTACAGTTATAGAAGGAAAAAAACGGATTTCCAGGATTAATCAGGGAACATTTTTTTTCCATTTTTCCTTCTCCGAAATTGTCATCGGCTCCCTTACGGATCGCATCAAAGCTGTCGCAGTTTAAATGTCCGTTCCATACATCTTTCCAAAATTTATATGCAAAAGAAGCACTGTCTAGTCCGCTTCTCATTAATAAATCTCTATATGTACCCGAGGGGAGAGATTCATTTTCAGGCAGGATAGTAGATTCATTTGTGGGCGGTTTTGTCATAATATTCAATTCGTCGCTAAGGCAGAAGGTGACTTTCTTTTTACCAGCTCCAATCCACTGTAAATCATATCGGGACAGAAGTGAATCGATCATTGACGGCCGGTAGTTTTCAATTCGTGATGGTAGTATCTCCTGTTCCCAGGCAATGGCATTTGCAGAATAACCGAAAAGTTGTTCAAGAATTTTTTTCAGCCCTTCTTCATCGTTATATCTGTTTATCAACTGTTGTTTCTGTGCAAGGAACAGTTGAAGATACCGCAGTGGCAGGGGCTTGAATGATGACTTCGCCTGATTTCGCATCATCCGGAATAATCGTTCCAGATTCTGTGTATCACAAATAAACTCACCTGGTCTCTCTTCAACTTTCACCTTGTCGGCCAAAATCCCTCTGGAAACAAGGTCAGAAATGATGCTGTTACTAAGCGAACTATTGAAACCAAAAACCTGATTTAGAAAGAGCGGATCTACCGGTCCATAAAATTCCATCCATTGCGAAATTATCTCCTGTTTATTGGTAGCCTCAGATTGATTCTCCCGTTTATTCTGATAGCGGGCTAAAAGCATTTCTGTAGATAGTCTTGCTCCGTTAATACTTTCAGGATGCAGTTGATCAATTGATATTTCCAGAATACGGCAAAGTCTTGGCAGCGATTCGATAGCAGTAATTGAATAATAATGAGCATCCGGGAATCGAACTCGGCATAACCTGTTAAGGTGATCGGAAAGATTTCCCGGTTCACCGGAATCTCGTTTAAATGCACTCAAAAGCTCATCCCATTCAATACTGATAATACAGATCCGGTCTTTAACCCATTCCACAAGTTCCAATGCAGTGGATGGAGCATAACCAGGGGCGGTTCTTTGAAGGCGCTGTAAAAAGGTGTCAAGGGTATTTTTCTTTACAGGAGGTCTGACATTTTCTGAATGAACCACACTTTTTATTATATCAGGATTAACCGATGAGACGCCGGCCTGATATGGGGTATCATCCTGATAAAGTTTTGTGTTAGTAACCTGCCATTTCATTGAGTTGCAAAAGGGCGATACTTTAGCGGTTTTTACTGCTGTTATCCCGATACTTCCTGTGCGAAGCTCATCTATTAACATCTTCAGAGCATTAAAATCGAAATCATCTGTCAGGCAGCTTCGCCACGTTTCAACCAGAAGCGGGAAATCATCATACTTTCTTATTGCATCGAAAAGCCTTTTGGAACGTTCTCTGGTCAGCCAAAGCGGCATTCTTTTCATTCTGTTGAATCTGGGCAATAGAAGCGCTATTCCGGCATTTTCTCTGAACCGTGCTCCAAAATAGTTGCTTTTTTCCAGATTTTCTCTAAGTAGCTTTTCCAGTTCATCAGGGTAAAGTAACGTCCTGATATCTTCAGGGTCAACAACAGCTCCTATATAAATAATATCATTGGATGAACTTGCCTCGATGTGCCTTCCATAGCGATTCTCATAAGCCGCCTGGAAAGCCAGCATGAAAGGATAGTTGACCGGGTTTCCCCAGAATGTGTGTAAAAGTGTAAACGGTTCAGAATCGTTTTCGCTGTCATATACTTGTTCAACTATCAACTGATGCCGGTGGGGGAGGACCGGACCGGTAAAAGCCTTTTGCAATTGAAGAAAAGCAGAAAGGAACTTTGCTGCTGTTTCATCCAGATAATATTGTTTTTTTAATTTGTCTATAAATTGCGGGGTATGGATTTGATCATTCCACTGTTCCAGAAATTCCAAAATAGCTTTTGATACATGAAACGAACGGTTAGGCGCATCCGCTTTCCAGAAAGGAGACATGCTGACAGGTCCATGCCATGGGATCACTTCCACATCTTTGCTTCCGATATCGGTGATCTGCCATCTCTGAGTACCAAGCAGAAAAGTATCACCAGGCCGTCTCTCCCAGACAAACTCTTCATCGAGTTCACCGATAAGCGAGGCTGTACCTTTGAGTCGCAGGCCATAGTATCCTCTGTCAGGAATTGTGCCGGCATTATTGTAAATAAGCTTCAGAGCACCGCTGTGTGCAAATAAACGGTTTTCTGAGGAATCCAATAGTATTCTGGGCTTTAAATCACGAATGCGGCTCTCCTGATATTTACCGGTAAGCATCGATATGACATTGTCAAACTGAAAACGGGAAAGTGTAGAATAGGGATCAGCAGTTTTGATAAAGTGATATAGTTCATCGATGTCCCAGGATTCTACTGCCACCATTGCCGTCAGCACCTGAGCCAGCACATCGAGGGCATTGCGTACCGGTCTGATCTCTTCAATGTAACCTTTGACAGAAAGATCGGCCATTATTGCAGCGTAAAGAAAATCGAGCCCATGGAGAGGCATAAGGGTACCGCTGGATGTACGGAGCACCGAGTGACCAGCCCTGCCGATTCTCTGAAGAGCAGAGGAGACAAGCGATGGTGTTCCCACCAGAATTACCTCATCTATAGCCCCTATATCGATTCCCATTTCCAGCGTACTTGTTGCCACAATCGCTTTAAGTTCTCCGGCTTTAAGCTTTTGCTCGACTTCCATACGCAATTCTTTGGAAAGCGAGCCGTGGTGCGAATAAGCCAGAGGTGATATGCAGTTTTCATTTATGTACAGAGTCAATCTCTCGGCCAGTCTTCGGTTATTTACAAAAACCAGAGTGGAACTGTTACGGCCGATTATTATGCGTATTCTTGAGGCAAGGGAGCGCCAGAAGAGTTCATCATCACTATCTGCATTGGTGTTATCAAAATGAACCCCCTCAACGGTTATTTTGATTTTTTTAACCATTGTTGAACTGACAATCTGAACTGGTCTTGGAGAATAACTCAACAGCTCTTTGTTTCGTTCTTTTTTTATTACCATTTCAGACCCGCCCACAAAAGCGGCTATAGTTTCCAGTGGACGAACGGTTGCAGACAATGCGATACGCTGAAATCCCTTGCTGAGCAGTTCAAGTCTTTCGATAGCTGTCATCAGGTAACTTCCCCGTTTAGTCGATGCAACAGCATGAATCTCATCGAGTATCACTGTTTTAAGACCAGTCAGCATGTTTCTGGCAATTGGTGAACTGATGATAAGGTTGAGACTTTCGGGTGTGGTGATAAGAATTTCAGGAGGCCGTTTTATCATAATACGCCGTTCGCTGGAGGAGGTATCACCACTGCGGGTCTGTACTCTTATTTCTGGTATCCGGATGTTTTCAGACAAGAATTGTTTTTGTAATTCATCAAGGGGCGCAAGGAGGTTTTCTCGTATGTCAGAATTCAGCGCTTTCAGGGGTGAAATATATAGTACCCGGACTGCTCCGGGTTCCCATGAACCTGTGATAAGCTGATTGATGGCCCATAGAAATGCAGTCAGAGTCTTACCTGTACCGGTTGGAGCGCATACAAGTGTATGTTGTCCGCTTGCGATAATCGGCCATGCTTTAATCTGAATATCGGTAGGAGTATTGTACCTGGCACAAAACCATTTGGCTATAATCGGGTCGAAAACGGAGAGTGAGTTGCGCTCCGGTTTTTTATTTTTCAAAGAATAACATCCCTAAAAGATTTCTTTCTGACTCACTTTCTGATTTAAACAACATTACAGAATCAGAAGGCTTATTTGTGAAGCGAACGTCTTTGCGATCGTTTACGGATAAATCAAAGAAATCATAATATGAAAAATCTTCTTCGGAATCTTGGGATTTTACGTTTTCCTTACCATAAAAGGTGATATATTCATCATCATTTTTACGCAGCCGGACAACATAGGCTGCAAGTGCGATTTTTTGTGATGCGTTTATTTCCTGAACCGAATTTGAAGCAGTTCCCTTGAGATGGTTGAGAAAGCGCATGGCCTGAGTGACCCCTTCGATAGTGAACAATGTCGCAGTGTCAGTAACTGTGCTCTGTATATCTTTTTTACAATTAATATAGGCATTAATATAGAGCATGGGGTGCGAGCCGGAGTAATCTATCTGAATTGATGCAGGGAAACGGATTCCACGAATGTTTTTCAACTGCTCAAGGCTTTTTTCGATCACATCCCTGTAAACATTCTGGGAGGACAGGGACAGTCCCTTGATATTGACATCAAGTTTTGCAAAGTCTGCATTGGCAAATAGAGGGTGAGCTTTATCATAAGCTTCCTGAGTCGCAATCTCTTTTTTCACTTTTTCTAGCATAATTCGTGCGCTGTCAATTTTCGAATCAGATTTCCTGATTTTTTTTCTGTTATACCTGGATATATAGCTTTCCAGAAGATCGATTCTTCCGGATAACATTGCCTGCTGATATTGAATCTTCATAATTTCGGTGTCACTGAGTTTCTCTTTGGCAATCACTTCTTCTGCTTTGGCCGCCTGTGAATCCATTGCTGCCAGAATCATTCTGGCTCTGGTACACCACTCCTTATCTATTTGATAGTAATCACAGTCATCCACAAAATTCCGGATCTGTGTTGTATCATTGGATTCTGCTGCCCGGTTGTAGAAAAACTTGCATTTCAAAGAAAATTCGCTTTTTTCCTGATCATACACATCTCTTAACAGGCTGTCCAGAAGGTTCAATTTGACAATTGATTCACGGAAGCCAAAACGGATTGCACCTCTTTTATCAGGATTGGATCGGATCTGCTCATTGATAGCATCTTTACAGCGTTTTTTAATGGCCAGAAGCTGATGCCGGTTGCTTAAAATCAGATCGTCGCTATTGTCAGGAATGGAATCTGACCACAATCTGAGTTTATTAATCTGCGGTACCAGGGATTCCAGGAATCTGCAATTTGAAATGAGCAGCTTCACAGTATCTTTGAATACACGCTCTTTTTTTTTGTTTTTGCTGCAATATGCCTTATAGGTGTCAATATCTACAAGGATCTTTTCCAGTTCGTTGGTGGCATCGGAATAGGCATCTTTTTCAATGAGCTGTCTAGCAGCACTCCAGTTGCTTTCTACTGCTGAAATCAACGAATCCCTCTGTTTTTTTTTCCCTCCCAGAAAGTTGCATAAAAGAAGGTCGCAACTGCTTAAGACAACAGAGATGGGATGAGCCTGAGCAGACTTCTGCTCAGCAAAGGTAATCATAATACATACCATCAACAAAATATTTATGGGCTTCTTTATCATGTTTACCTGCTGAACAGAACCGGTTTTGAAAAGGACAAAATTATTACCACAGATTCACACATTTTTCTTTACCACTGTGTAATTCCCCCTTGATCCCCCATAATATGGGGCGCTTCCAACAGGGGGAATTTTACTGGCAACACCTGTGAACCTCTGAATTTATTGAATCCCATGAGTTGGTAGTTGGAGAAAATGTTTAATACGCTTTTGCAAACAACACTCTTTTTGTGGAAGGTTCACCTGTAATGACACACTTTCCATGTTCTTCCGGTCCTCCCAAAGGAATACAACGGATAGTGACATTAAGATCCTCTTTTACTTTGCGCTCTACATCAGGAGAACCATTCCAGTGACACAGGGCAAATCCCCCGTGTATCTCGGGTTTCTCCTTGTTTGCAGGGGTGAAAAAAGAGTAGAACTCATCTTTGGAATCGATTTTTCTGATATTACTGTCTCTGAATGCCTTCGCTTTTTCAAGAAGGCTGTTTTGAATATTATCCAGAAGTGATGGAACCGAAGCTAAAAATTCGGTTCTTTTCTGGGAATATCTTTCTTTGCGGCTTTTATCTCTTCTACCCACAAAAACCGAGTCTTCACTCACATCACGGGGACCAATTTCAAGATAAAGGGGAACACCCTTTTTAATCCAAGACCAAACTTTCTCGCCTCCGCGTCCTTCTCTTTTATCCAGTTCAACCACTACTTCAGTGCCAAAATATTTCAGATCACTCAATTCCCTGGTCAGTTTTTCGCAGTATTCCATCACTGTTGCAGCAGAAGAATCATCGTGAATGATTGGCAATATTGCAATATGGGCCGGAGCCAGCCTTGGCGGTACTATCAGCCCATCGTCATCACCATGGGTCATGATCATTCCACCTATAAGTCTGGTGGATACTCCCCAAGAAGTGGTCCAGGCGTATTCCTCTTTCCCGTTAGAATCCAGAAAGCGAATATCGGAGGCTTTTGAGAAGTTTTGCCCTAAAAAGTGGGATGTACCAGCCTGAAGAGCCTTACGATCCTGCATCATCGCTTCGATACAATAAGTGGAAACAGCACCTGGAAAACGCTCACTGTCGGTTTTTTCCCCTTTAATTACCGGCATTGCCATATAATTCTCGGCAAAATCCGCATAAACATCGAGCATTTTCATGGTCTCCACCTTAGCTTCCTCGATGGTGGCATGAGCGGTGTGCCCTTCCTGCCATAAAAATTCGGCAGTACGAAGAAACATCCTGGTACGCATCTCCCATCTGACCACATTGGCCCATTGATTTATCAATAGGGGAAGATCCCGATAGGACTGTGTCCACTTAGAGAACATGGCGCCGATAATCGTTTCTGAAGTGGGCCGCACGATAAGGGGTTCTTCAAGTTCTCCTGCAGGGATTAGTTTGCCTTCAGGGCCAGCTTCCAGCCGATGATGGGTTACTACTGCACACTCTTTGGCAAATCCTTCAACATGTTCGGCCTCTTTTTCAAGGAAACTTTTAGGAATAAAGAGTGGAAAGTAAGCGTTTTTGTGGCCTGTTTGTTTAAACTTTTTATCCAGAACCCGTTGAATATTCTCCCAGAGGCTATAGCCCCATGGCTTAATGACCATGCAACCGCGAACTGGTGAATTTTCCGCCAGATCAGCTGCCTTAATTACCTGCTGATACCACTCCGGATAATCCTCTGCGCGAGTGGGGGTTATAGCAGTCTTTATCTTATTTTTTTCAGCCATTATTTGCTCCTTTTTGCTGAGAAAATAATATAGCTGTTGTGTATGAAAAATTAAACCTTATTTTTTTATAAGGATGCACTTTGAAGAGGTACCGTTAAACCTAAAAACCGCAGTAGATTGACGCGAATAACACGTAATCTATTGCGCATAAAGGCATTCAGTCCTTTCGGTTTATCACCGGTAGATAACTCTTCCCATTCAGTGTGAATTACAGGCAAATATTTATATTTCTGAGATATTCCTTCTGCAAATATAGAAGCTTTATTCAACTGTTGTAACAAAACATCGCCTAATGGACAATTTGGGATAAAAGATTTCAAATACTACCAAGCTGGACGCTTCAGCAACTATATCTCAGACAAGTAATAGATGTTTTCTTTTGCCACGAAATGCTCAAAAATTTCCTCATTGTGAGAGATCATAAGCATTGATGTCCCCTGTGAACGTTTATGATTTAAAAGCTCCAGCACTCTCTTTACGCTGTTAAAGTCCAGACCATTGAGTGGTTCATCCAGAATAATCAAATTGGGAGCCTGTATCAGTGTTCGCAGCAAATTAAGTCGCTGTTTCTGACCACCGCTGAGAAATGCCACTTTTTTATGAAGAAACTGATCGGTCAGGGTGGAAGGATCGAAGAGGTCCTGAAGATATTTTTTGAGTCTCTCAGTGGTTATTTTCGATTTTAGGGGCAGGCCTTTAAATGTTTCCAGAACCGTAGCCTGCATATTCAGTGATTCGTCGGCATGCTGAAATACCATCCCTGCTTTTTTGCCCCAGATCTTTTTCTGCCAGAGGGTTTCAGGGCTCTTTTCGTTGGCAGTTAATCCTGCAAGTTTCATCTTAAAGGAATCTGCATGGTAAAGACCCATGACGATTTTCGCCAGAGTGGTTTTTCCTACACCGCTGGGAGCCTTCAGATACACCATGTCGCCTTTGTTAATTACCAGTGCGGAAGGGTGTTGCCGTAATTCATCTTTATAGATGCAAAGTTTGCGATTAAAGATTGAAAACCTGGATGAGAATTCCAGTACCGTTTCTCTGGCAAAGTTATCCTCATATTGGCTGTGGCCTGTTTGAAGCCAGCTAAGGTATTGCTGTGGTGAGAAATCCTGGATTTCCACATCTGGTTCTGTTGTTCGGGACAGTTCCTTGAAATGAATATTTTTTGCAAGATGACGGTGTCTGCTGTAAACCTCACTTATAATAGAATAGTCATGTGTAATGATTATGGCGGTAAAAGGATGTACGCTGTATTTGGCAAAAAGCAGTTCCAGAAAGCGGTTGCGGTAATTATTGTCAAGACTTCCTGTGGGCTCATCAAAAACAAATGCAGTCTGTTCATTGGATGGGTTCTCAATGAAAGCATTTATCCTTTTAAAGGCCATGGCTAAAAGAATTCTCTGTTTTTCTCCACCGCTGGGGCGGTAGGGTTTGGGGAAGATATCGATTATCTTTCTGATTGTTGGATCATCATTGGTTTGCCACAGATATCTCAATATTTCCTGGTCCTCCTGATCACTAAGAGAACCTTCATTGAGCTGTTCCCTGATGGTCAGCAGGGGATTGAGATGCGAGGAAGGTTCCTGGAAAACAAAGAAGCCATTTCTTCTGATCTGTTTAGTCCAGTTGTCGTTAAGGTGATAGCCATAGGGTTTATTGTTTATAGTGACTGTGAGATCTTCAGGATCCAGCAGCCCGTATAATCCTTTTGTGATTATCGATTTTCCTATACCAGATTCACCAAAAAGAAATGTGATTTCGTTTTGATAAACCGGAAAGTTTTCAGCATTAACCAGACAGCGATTACCGGA
>CAYYNL010000004.1:0-50728 GCA_964472925.1 uncultured Fibrobacter sp.
GAAAGAGACAGATTGTTTTTGGAAAGAGACAGATTGTTTTTGGAAAGAGACAGATCGTTTTTAGGAAGAGACAGATCGTTTTAGGGAAGAGACAAATTGTTTTTTGAAAGAGACAAATTGTTTTAAGGAAGTCTCCTGCGGAACCATTTGCATACCTCTTTTTTATACACTATTTTGATCCCATAAGTGGGTAAGGGTGAATTTATAAATCATCCTCAAATGATACTTCCGGTAGGCCTTGCCAGAAACTGCTTAATTGTTTAAATGCGACAAAAATCAGATAAAAACGCTCTTTTGCAGAAATCTGCTTTAACCAGGGCAGAATTAAAATGCAGTAGAAAGAGTGTTTTTTGTCTTTATTAAGGGGCAAATTGGTTTGTGGCAGCACACTGTTTCCGTTCAACATGCAAGGCTTGATTGTTGGCTCAATATATTGTATCTTGAATAGAACAACTGAACAATGTATGGTAGTATTCAGCTTTGAAATGTTCTGTTTCACAGCAAAGTAGTGAGGGATATTCTCCATGATTTTACGGAAGCTTTCCATTTTTGGCTTCAAATCTTTTGCAGATAAGACTGAAATACAGTTTGGTACAGGAATGACTGCTGTGGTCGGCCCAAATGGGTGCGGCAAAAGCAATGTAGTGGATGCCATCAGATGGGTTTTTGGTGAGCAGAAAGCCTCAATGCTTAGAAGCTCCAATATGAATGATGTGATTTTTTCAGGTACTCAAAAACGACAGCCGCTCAATCTGGCCGAAGTAACCCTGATAATCGAGAATAATAAAGGGGTTTTACCTGTGGAGTATCGGGAAATCTCTATTACCAGACGGATTTATAGAAGCGGGGAGAGTGAGTACAGGCTAAATAAAGTTCCCTGCCGTTTGCGTGATATTCATAATCTGTTTTTAGATACCGGGATTGGAAGCAGTGCTTATACCACCATTGAAAACTCGATGATCAATTCCATTCTCAGTGATAAGGCAGAGGAGCGGCGTACGCTTTTTGAAGAAGCTGCCGGGATTGGTAAATACAAGAGTCGTCGTAAGGAAAGTCAGCGTCAGTTGGAAAAAACCCGTAACGATCTGCTTCGAATAAACGATAAAGTTCAGGAAGCAGACCGGCAGGTTCGGATGTTGGCCCGTCATGTAGAGAAAGCCAGGCGTTATAAGAGTTATTTTGAAGATCTCAAGAATCTGGAAGTAGGTTTTGAGAACCAGCGTTACAGGGTTCTGGCCCAGAATATGGCTGATCGGAAAGCCATTTTGGCAGAATGTGAGAATAGCAGAGAAACTTTGAGAGCCGGCATTTCGGCTTGTGAGTCCCGTCTGGAGAAAATGCAACTTGCAGCGCTAGAAAACGAAAAGGAACTGGAGATTGCCTCCAGGAACGTAAGTGAAGCTAATGAAAAAATCGTACGTCTTGACAGGGATATATCGGTAAGTATAGAGAGGCTGACTAATCTGAAGCTTAACGTGGAACGCTTTGAACAGGATGTGCAGACTTTCGATACTCAGATTGAAGAAAATATCCGTTTACAAACCCAGATCGGAAAGGGCATCGTTGAGCGGGAATCCGGATACCAGAAAAGTCTTGAACGGGTTCATGGTGCTACCGATGAATTAGCCAGATTCGATGAGAAGCTGCAAATTCGCCGGGACCAGGCCGATCAGCTCGGGCGTGATCAGATTGAACTGATTAATGAACTTGGTGAGTCCCGCAATATTCTCAGTACGCAGAAAACCAATCTCAGCAATGCACTTGAACGCAGAGAGCGCGACAAGAAAGAAATTCAGAGTCTGGAAACCAGGCTGGAGGAGTACCAGGAGGCTATAGAGCTTTGCCGTAAGCAGCTTTTACAGGTTGATGAAGAAAACCGTAATTTGCATCAGGAAAGAGAAGTTCTGCTTTCACGAATCGAACAGGAAGATCTGCGTTATCAGAAACTGGTGGAAAGGGAAAAGCATCTGGAGGCTTCCATTGCTTCTTGCAAGTCTCAGCTCAAGTTTCTTGCCGGTCTGGAATCAGCATACGAAGGATATGAATCAGGAGTGAAGGAATTACTTACCAGAAAGCTTCCAGGGATCAGGGGAACTCTTGCTGATCTGATCTCGGTTACAGATGAGAAGCTTATCAGTCTGGTGGAAAAGGTTCTGGGGACCACTATTCAGACCGTAGTGTTTGATACAGAGGCGCAGTTGCGGGATGCAGTAGAATTTCTGAAGAAAGAGCGCCTGGGTCAGGCTTGTATGACCTCCTTTGAGAGACTGAGTAAATTGCCTCGTTTAAATGGTAAGGGAATGACTGCAGGTACTGATCTGTCAGCTTTCATAAAGACTGAATCTGATTGCGAGCTGCTTGTCAGTTCTCTTTTAAATCTCATAGTGATTACTGATGACAGTGGTCAGGCATTGGAATGTGCGCTTCAGGATGATTGTAAACGACTCTATGTCAGCAGGGATGGAGTAATCTGTAATACCGATGGTACGGTAATTGCGGGAAATGCAAAGAAAGAGAAATCAGGAATACTTGCCCGTAAACAACAGATGGAAAAATTATCCGAAGACATAAATAAATATGAAAAAGAATATGCTGCCATCATTACAGAAAAAGATTCCTGCATTGTAAGCCGGGATGAAGCCAAGGTTGAATTGTTAGGGGTTGATGAAAAGCTTAACAGAGGTCAGCGTCAACAGCAGGAACAGCAGACTAATATCAAACATTATGAGACTGAAACCAGTAACATAGTTTCCAGACTGCAGGCACTTTATCCTGAGCTTGATAATCAGCGTAATAAAATCAGCGAAATGGAAGAACAAATAGCCCATTACGAAGCGCAGGTGGATACTTTTCAAAGCAGACGTGATACATTGGAAAAGCAGGTCGAAGATGCCCGCAATGAAGTGCGGGCTATGGAGGAGCAGCGCAAAGAACTGGTGGAGCATCTTAAAAATATTGAACTGGAAGTGCACGGGTTAAAAAACCGGATAAATCAGGATAAACAGGATGTTGAGCGGCTCTCTAGAGATATTAAAACTCTTAATGAACGAAAAAACGCCAAAATCGAAGAGAAACGCCGGGCTCTCAGCAATATCTCCGAGTTGGAAAGCTCTCAGCAATTATTGCGTCAGGAACTCGAAGCCCAGCAGCAGGCTCGTCTGGAACTGGAAAAAATCCGGGATAGTATCAGGGAAAAATATAATGAGAAGCTCTTTGAAATCGATGAAGTCAGAAAAGAGGCTAAGGCATCTCAGGGAGAGCTTCAGGAAATCTCCAACAAGATTCATGATCTGGAGATTAAGCAGACTCGTGATGAACAGGATTCCAGGCGGATAAGGGAAAAAATCTGGGAAGCTTACGAAATAGATCTGCAGTCACCCCCGGAAAATCTTCCTCTTATTGATCAGGAAGACAGCCAGGTAGTTGAGAACATCTCTATGCTTAAAGAAAGAATCAAGCATGTGGGGCAGGTAAACATGGCTGCTTTGGAGGATTATGAGACCGAAAACAAAAGACTTCAGGAGCTGATAGCACAACGTGATGATCTTCAGAATGCAGTTGAAGAGCTGGAGAGGGCCATTAAAAAACTGGACAAGGAGGCAAGGGCTCAGTTTCTGGCCACCTTTGAACTTGTGCAGAAAAATTTCGTTGAAATGTTTACCACTTTGTTTGAGGGGGGAGAGGCTCATCTTGCTTTAGAAGAAAATGTGGATCCCCTTGAGGCAGCAATTCATATAAATGTTCGTCCTGCGGGCAAAAAAATGCGGGGGGTACAGTTACTTTCCGGAGGAGAAAGAGCTCTTACTGCCATATCGCTGCTTTTTTCTCTATATCTGGTAAAACCTTCAGCTTACTGTATACTCGATGAGCTGGATGCTCCTTTGGATGAAGCAAATATCGGACGTTTTGTGAAAGTTTTGAAAAAATTTGCCGAAAAAACTCAGTTCATTGTCATAACTCACAGGTCTCAAACCATGAGCGCTGCGGATCTTCTCTATGGAGTTACTCAACAGGAAAAGGGAGTATCTACCATTGTTTCTGTTAAAATCGAAGATGCAGCTCTTCAGGCTGCCTGAACAGACAGGGCGGAGCGAAGGTAATCTATGAAGATATTTGCGATTATTGCTTCAGTTGTCACCGGACTCATGCTGTTAGTCGCTTTCATAGGTGGAGTTTTCGATTCTGTCACTTTTTTTATCAGGGAGGCCGGCCCTTACAACCTGGTATACAAAGAACATAGGGGCACTTACTCAGGAATCCGTATTACCCTTAATGATGTTTTCAAATATGTGGTAAAACAGAATAAAGAGCGCATCAAACAGGGCTTTGCAATTTTTTATGATGATCCTGCTACCGTTTCTTCGGACAGCCTTCGTTCCATTGCCGGGGTGATTACCGATTCCCTGTTAAAAGTGTCCGCTCCCTATAAATCGGCTATCTATCCGAAGACTAAGGCTGTTGTTGGGGAATTCCCTATACGAAGTTTCCTTTCCTACACTTCAGGTACTGTAAAATTTTATCCTCAGCTTCAAAAAAGACTTTCCGAAAATCAGTACCAATTATCCGGACCCGTAATGGAGATTTATGATAGCCCAAGGAGGGTTATTACTTATGTAGCTCCTATTGGTGAAGGTCCTTCGCCAGCCCCGCAATTTGAAAACGGCAGAGAATAAATAAGTCTGGCCGGGAAGCGAGAGGGGCAGGCTAGTGGCAATTGCTATCTTTGAGACAAAATTGTGGAGGTGGCTGTCAAGTGGGGTTCTTCAACCTAAAAACCGCAGTAGATTGACGCGAATAACCGTAATCTATTGCGCATAAAGGCATTCAGTCCTTTCGGTCTTATCACCAGTAGATAAAACCTTCAAGGACTTCAAGCCTTTCTGCATCAATATCTTACGGTTCTTCATCGATCACCTACTACGGTTTTTAGGTTCAACAGATATATGAGCCATTGCTTCACGACTGATGTTATGGATATCGGGAAAATTGCAGCAGGTATTATCAATATATCGATGTGAGAGACAAGGGCGATAACGGCAGCAGAGCTGCTCACTCTGAGCAGCTCTTTAGGACTAAAGATTATGCATGAAACTGATGTTCTTTTCAGCGTCCCAGTATAGTAAATATCTGACTTATTTTAGGATAAGCAAAAAGTACCACTCCTGCAAAAACAACAGAAACCATGGACATAAGCTTAATCAGGATATTTAGAGAAGGACCGGAAGTGTCTTTAAATGGATCTCCCACGGTATCACCCACAACTGCAGCTTTATGAGAGGGTGACTTCTTACCTCCCAGATTTCCTTTTTCGATAAATTTTTTGGCATTATCCCAGGCGCCTCCCGAGTTATTGAGCATTGAGGCTAGTGCAAAACCGGTAGTCAGACCTCCAACCAGAAGTCCCATTACTCCTGCTACGCCAAAAAGGATCCCAGTAATGACCGGAACTATGATAGCCAGAAGGGAAGGTACCAGCATTTCTTTTTGTGCACCGATAGTTGAGATCTCCACACATTTACCGTATTCAGGTTTTTGAGTTCCCTGAAGTATTCCCGGAAAAGCCTTAAATTGTCTTCGGACCTCTTCCACCATGTTTCCTGCAGCTCGGCCAACCGCTTTCATGGTCATTGCACAGAACAAAAATGACATCATGCTTCCAATGAAAAGACCTGCGATAAGCATGGGGTTCAGGAGATTGACATCGAAAGCGTTTGTCAAATCTTTGAGAGAGGCAGTTTTGGCATAAAGAGCAGTAATGCCCTGATCTTTTAGAGTTGCCACCAAATCAGCGGATACTTCTTTTGCATAGAATCGGAATTTATCTACAATAACGAAACCATCGGCAGATTTCTGGGCCATTTTTAAAAGCCAGATTTTGATCTCTTCCATATAAGCAGACAAAAGAGCCATAGCGGTGAGTGCAGCAGAACCGATTGCAAAGCCTTTACCGGTTGCGGCTGTGGTATTTCCCAGCATGTCCAGAGCATCAGTTCGCTGACGGACCTGTGGATCTAGTTCGCTCATTTCGGCATTTCCGCCTGCGTTATCTGCAATTGGTCCATAAGCATCGGTTGCCAGAGTTATTCCCAGAGTGGAAAGCATTCCAACTGCGGCAAAACCTATTCCGTAAAGTCCCATGTTGATTGAGGAGAAACCGCCGGATAAGGCAAATGCCAGAATGATTCCAAACACTATGGTTACAACCGGAATAGCAGAAGAGTACATGCCAACAGCCAGACCTTCAATGATGGTGGTGGCATACCCCATTTTGGTTTGTTCGGCAATGGATCGGGTGGGATTGTATTCATCGGAAGTATAGTATTCAGTTGATTTTCCGATAATTAATCCTGAAAACAGACCGGTTACAACTGCTCCAAAAATTCCCCATGGGATATAGCCGACAAAAGCCATGATTGCAAGAGTAATAAGAATAAGAAATGATGAACCCCAAACTCCCAGATTAAGTGAAGAGAGGAGGTTTTTCATGCTGGCATCTTCTTTGGTTCTTACTGCAAATACTCCGGCAATCGAAAAAAATACTCCCAGAGCTGCGATAATCATGGGAGCGGTAACTGCTTTAACCCCACTAAAAGAGCTACTCAGTGGCAGGGCTGCACCTAAAGCAGCTGTTGCCAGAATGGATCCGCAGTATGATTCATAAAGGTCTGCTCCCATTCCTGCGACATCACCTACATTGTCTCCTACGTTATCCGCAATCGTAGCGGGATTTCTGGGATCATCTTCGGGAATTCCAGCCTCCACTTTTCCTACCAGATCCGCACCCACATCTGCTGCTTTAGTGTAAATTCCACCACCAACTCTGGCAAAAAGTGCCTGAGTTGAAGCTCCCATACCGAAGGTAAGCATGGTGGTGGTTATGGAGATATATTTGTCATAGTTGTCGATACCTGGTTCAACCAGAACCAATCCCAAAAATTTCAAGCCCTTTGCCATATTTTCAGGAGTATAGATTAACATATCAAGAAAAAGATACCAGAAGGCTATATCCAACAGGCCGAATCCTACTACCACCAGGCCCATAACTGCACCTGAGCGGAAAGCGACTTTCAATCCTTTGTTAAGAGAGTGGGAAGCCCCCTGGGCGGTTCTGCTAGAAGCATTGGTTGCGGTTTTCATGCCCAGAAATCCACAAAGACCGGAGAAAAATCCACCAGTTAGAAAAGCGACCGGGACAAAGGGGTTCTGGATCCCTAAAAATGCCAGAATAGTGAAAATCACACACAGAACCAAAAAAACAATTAACACCACCTTGTATTGTCTATAAAGATAAGCATAAGCACCTTCTCTGACATAGCTGGCGATTTCTTCCATTTTTGCGTTTCCTTTTTCGGATCGCATCATGAATTTGTAAAAAAAGTATGCTGAAACTAAGGCGGCAATTCCAGCAATTGGAACGATGAATATCAAGTTTCCCATCCAATCCTCCGTTGTGAAAAAAAAGTAATTCTGTTAAGGTTAGTGTCGGCAGTTAAAATAAGCTCAGATTTAATTTTTATGCAGTGATCCAGGCCAGAATAACTAAAATCCCCGGCGGGAAGAATAATGATGATAAAGATGCGAAAAACAAACTGCAGAAAAGAGCTTTTTTGCCGGAGCCCGGTGACTGGTAGACAAACCATAAAAAATGACTCTGAGAAATTGTTTTTAACCCAGATCATCTGAAAATAGGTTAAACCATGCTCAAAATAGGTTCTTTTTCTTCCTGAGTCAAGAGTAATGACATGTAAAAGTGGAGTGAAAATCAGTTTGCTTTCTTAATCCATCAAAGAGAACATAAGCGCCTACAGCACTGGGGGGGTGAATTCAGCGGTCCCCTTTCGGGGGATAGAATTAAATTATGGTTCCAGGATTGAATAAAGCTGGTTTAAGTGATAATATTATGATTCGGTTTTGATAGCTTTGCTGTTATCTGCAATTAAAAGAAGCACTCTGTCAATGGAATTTTGTAAAAGTACATAAACCAAAGGGGCGGCCTTGGCAATTTAGGGGCAGGGCTTCATCGGCTGAATTTTTCCATTTACAAACTGTGCATTCATCATGGCTGGTGACCTAACCTGTAGTGATGGTAGTTGACTTAAGCTGCAGAAGCTATCAATCGCATGTCTGTCAGATAACCTGGTACAGAGAGAGGACAATAAAAAGAAGTGAATAAGTCAACCAATAACCGGTGTAGGGTCCCCGGCACTTTATCTGTCTGCATGATTGTCAAGAATGAGAGTGCCCTGTTGGGACGGTGTTTGCAAAGTGTAAAAGAAGCTGCTGATGAAATCGTGGTTGCAGATACTGGCAGCAATGATTCGACTGTAGATATCGCAAAAAGTTTTGGTGCAATCGTAGTGGAGACTGAATGGCAGAATAATTTTGCTTTGGCCAGAAATATTTCCATCCAACATGCATCCGGTCAATGGATTCTATGGCTGGATGCCGATGATGTTGTACCGCAGGAGTCGATTCCTGGTTTAAATGAACTGAAAAAACGGCCTCCGGAATGTGTATTTGCCATGTTGATAAGAAATGAGCGTCCATGCAACACTGGCACAGAATTTATGCAGGCCAGGATGTTTCCAAATCGGGCTGATATTTTTTTTGAGCGCTCAATTCACGAACAGATGATGCCCAGTGCTTTGCGACTGGGAATGAGACTGCAAAACACCAATGTAGTAATTGAGCATCATGGTTATGCTGATCCTGTTATTTTAAAACAGAAAGCTTCTCGTAATGTAAAGATGCTTTTAAAGGAATACGAGTCATCGGGTGAAGATCCGGTAATGCTGTTGGAGATTGCAGATTCATTTTTACTGATAGAAGATTATGAATCTGCTCTTATCTGGTATAATAAACTGCTGGAGATTCCAAAATGTACAGAGACAGTTCCTGCCATTGCTTCACAGGCATACTGTGGTCTTGGCAATATTCATTTAAAAAGGGAGGAATTTCAAAAAGCTGCAGATCTTTTCAATGATGCACTTAAGCTGTCTCCTTGGCGACTGGACGTGTACTATAATCTGGCGGTTGCCCTGGAGATGGCTGATGATAAAAAAGGAGCACTGCGATGCCTTGGAAGTGTAATTGATATGCAGCCCCAACCAGGGCAGGTAGGAGTTGATTTTCGTGCGGCAAAGATAAAATCGTTTTTGCGTATGTCGCGCATTCTTGCAGAAACAGGCAACATGTCTGTAGCTGAGCAGGTGATAGGTCAGGGCCTGGCAGCTTTTCCCGCACGCCAGGAAATCAGAAACATGGCTGGAAAGATACTTTTAAAAAGCAACCGGTTAATGGATGCACTCCATGAGTTTGAGAAGAGCCTTCTTATTATCAAGGAAGGAAATATTGATGCCTATATAGGGCTGTGTATAATCTATATTATTGCAGGTAAACAAGAGTTGGCATATAAAACTATTCGATCGATAGAACCTTTGTTCTTTGGGAATAAGAAATATGATACCTTTAAAAGGTACGTATTGGATAATAAAGAAAAACATGCTGCAGATGAATCTTTTAAGCAGGATCTGGCAGAGTTGCAGAAAGAGTTCTTCTTTGTTTTATGAATGGATTTCAGGATAAAAACAGAAAATGCTACTCTGTATCAGTATTAAAGAGTATATTTGCTGTTGTATCATGGAACAATCCTTTTCTTAATGCTTGCGGTAAACTAAATTTATTTTATGTATATTGGAATCCGAAATCCTCTTATTAAAAAATTCGCGCTCACTCTTACCGGATTACCGCAGTTGCGAGCCCTGGATAAGGCGAGTCGAGATTGTGCTGGAGCTCAGAACAGCGTTTTAAAAGGTATAATTGAAGAGTGCAGGGATACTTCATTTGGAAAAGAACATAATTTTTCAACTATTAAAACTGCTGATGATTTTAAAAAGGCTGTTCCGATAAGGGATTTTGAGGGGCATCGATGTTATATCGATCGTATGTGCAAAGGGGAGAAGGATGTACTTTTTCCGGGTAAAGCAATCTTTTTTAACACTACCAGTGGCACAACAGAGAAACCCAAATTAATACCGGTCTCAAAAAACTACTTTGATAAAGCATACAGCAATATCAGCAAGTTATGGTTTTATTCCTGTTTGAAGGATAATCCAAGATTGTTTCATGGTCAAAACCTCTCTGCTGTCGGGCCTGCGGTCGAGGGGTATGTTGAGGATGGTACTCCTTTTGGTTCCATATCTGGAGTAGTATACAGGAATATTCCTGCAGTATTAAAAGATTTATATGCTACACCTTACCCGGTAATCTGTATCAATGATTATCAGAAAAAATATTATGCAATGTTACGTTTTGGGTTGGGAACCTCCATTTCATACATCATTACTGTAAATCCATCAACTCTGCTTCAATTCCATCGCACAGTCAACGAGAACATATCTGATCTGATAAAAGATATTTATGATGGCACAATAAGAGCTGATGTACTGGAAGAGATCGATCCATCTTCTCGTGAAAAGGTTTTGAGTCGTATAAAACCTGACAAGCAAAGGGCCGGATTTCTTGAGAAATTGCTTAGGGAACACGGAAATCAGTTAAAACCGAAGCATTACTGGCCGGATCTGGTTTGTATAAATACCTGGAAGCAGGGTAATTGTAAATTGATACTTCCCAAGCTCGATAATTTGTTTGCGGAGACCACGGTATTACGGGAATTTGGATATCAGGCGAGTGAGGCCCGGGCTGGACTGGTTTTGGGTAATGAATGGGATTATTCGATTCTGATGGCTCATGTTTACTACTTTGAATTCATAGAAGAAGAAAAGATCAACCAGGAGATGCCGGATGTCTTAGGAGTGAAGGATCTTGAAATCGGGAAGAGTTACTATATTCTCATTACCAATGGTAGTGGCCTTTTCAGGTATAACATCAATGACATTATCAGGGTTACTGGTTTTTACAATCAGTTCCCACTTTTTGAATTTATACAAAAAGGTGAAGGAATTACCAGTCTTACTGGTGAAAAGCTCTCGGAAATACATATTATAAAGGCTGTAAATGCTGCTTCGAGGGCCAAAAATGTAAAAGTCGAATTTTATACCATGTTTTGTGATGTCAAAAACTATGCATATAAACTTTTCGTTGAGTTTGGCGAACAGACACCTGCCGCGCAAAAATCTGCATTCGTCAGTATGGTTGACGAACATTTAAAATATGTAAATCCGGAATATTCTGCCAAGCGGGGTTCTAACCGGCTTCGTGCGCCGATATTAGTGGAACTGGCTTCAAATTCCTATGAAGTTATCAAATCCAGATTGCTTCAGGAAGGTAAAGTCAGAGAGGGTCAGTATAAGGTAAGCTGCTTAAGGAGTGACCAATTCATTCAGCAGATTTATGAATCAATTGCGGTTAATAGCTGATTGGAAACAGAAACCTGATTTAAGCAATTGTAAGTTTTACCTGCTCAGTCTGATTCCTTATTCCGGGACTCCTCAATAACTTCTACATATCTGAGTTTTTTTTCGGCTTCGTTTCCGGAGCTGTCTTTTACTCTATAAATGATCTGGTAAATCCCAGGTTTTGTGGTATCAACTTTACCAGATACCTCAATTTTGTTGGTGATGCTTGTACTGTCTTCCCGGTTGTCCAAAGCATATACACCTGGATCGGTAAACTCTTCTCCAAGATTGTAAGTGATGCTATCGCCTCCAACAAGGAAGATCACAGGTGGTACTTTGTCAGGATAAGAGCCTGGAAGAACATATACTACACGGGTTTTTTTGTCAGCTTCATTTCCAAAGCGATCAGAAACTGAATATGTGAGCAGGTAGGTTCCACCGACAGAAGTATTTACTGATTCGTTAACTTTAACTTTATCAGAAATAATACCATCAACATTGTCTTCTGCATATACTCCAGGTTCCACATAACGATCACCTATTGCCAGATACATTGTATCGGGTTTGAGAAGGGTAATTTCCGGACGAGCCGTATCTTTGACATTCCAAGTCCAGAAAAGTGTATCTGATGCATTAAATGCATCGGTTGCTGCAGCCCACAACCGATTCTCACCAATATCAGATGCAGTGGGAGTCCAGATAAGTGTATCATCTGAACGGCTTAGCTTGGGGCTGGCAGTTATGAAAAAAACATCACAATCCGGATCAAATGCAGTAATTAAGATTTTTTTTGTCTGGTCAGGATAAATTGTTTCAGAGATCTGTTCAGACCTTTGCAGAAACTGTGGTGCCTTATTTGTACTACTTATTGAGGGTGATTGGATAGACAGGGTGATTGTATCAGAAGTTCCGGCACTGTTGAATGCAAAAATCCGGTAGGTTTGATAATTGGCATACTGTACCGATGAGTGCAGATAAATAGTTTGATCTTTAACGGTGTCCAGAGTTACGAATTCGTTATTATATCTGTGTTGAATAATAAAACCGGTTTCGTTATTGGAACTATCTTTCCAGCTAAGATAGTAATTGCAGGAGGAAAGTGCGACTCCGGAGAAGTCGATTGGCTTTCTGGGAGTGAAATGTGTAGCATGTAGTGTGATTGTGATATCCTGATCCGATGCATCCTCAATCTGAACAATTCCTTTATAGATAACTTTCCTTTCTTTATCGAGACCTTCCACCTTTAAGGTTAGCCTGGAGTTTGCCGGTACGTTGATTATTGCCTGATGATTATCAAAATGAAAAGTTTCCTGAATGGTATCTGTGAATTTCCCATCTGAAGAAAAAACCGTGAATCGCATACTGTCAACTTTTTCCGGCCCCGGATAATCTTTGGCGGTTTTCCAGAGCACAATTGGATTGATGGTACGCATCGTTTGTGAAGTATTATCGGGTTGAGTAGTACAGAGGCACAAAAGTGTCAGCGCTGTAGAACACAGCAGATATGAAAGCACCTTTACCATTGTACTTTAAGTTCCCTGGTTTCTGGTTCGTTGCTAATTAGTTTTTTGCACAAAAAATACACCGGTACAGCTAATGCTGCAGACCCAAGAGTAATAATTGTGACAGGAACAATAGCTCTTCCTTTTTTTTTATAAACCTGAATCGATGAGGTGTTGGTGGTGTTGACGAGCTCCTTTACCAGTTCAGGAATGATTTTTTTGAATAATACTTCCGGTTTAACGGTATGCCGTGTGGAGATGTCTTTTAAGACAGAGCCACTGCTGATATTGATGATTTTTGCATCTATTGCATAGGTTTTATCAATTTTTCCGATATTTCCCAGAATTACGTTATCTACTGACAGGAGCTGTCCGAGAGTGAGAGCACAATAGTTATTTCTGCATGGATCATTTAGATCGAAGCCCTGATCTGCAAGCAGCGTTTCCATAGTCTGATGGTCCAGCACATTGTATTTACGCAGATTGGTGAATTCGGCCCTGAATTTTGCGCTTATCTGACGGGCCTCTTCGGTACTGATGCCGCTGGAGTTGAAGGGAAGGATAGCCAGGGAAGATTGAGCAAAGAGGTTGGGGATCAATGCAATCAGTATGAAATTAATCGCATAAATAGAAGGAAACAGATTCATGCTCAAGCTCCGCAATCTTTTTAATTAACGATTCTGCAATAATATACAAAAAAAAAGGAGTCAGTGCGCAAATTGATGCAAGCCCGATAACTGGCTTTAAACCAATTTGCTATAAATAAAGCTGATTGCAACTATAAAAACTGTAACAATCCATATTATATAGTATAAACTATAGTCTTCTGGTCTGGGATTAAAAAATTATGTTTTTTCAAATAAATAATCAGCTATTTCCGTTGAGGACTACTTCATGGCCAGAGAATATAAAATCAAATTTAATACAGACGGTATTAAATGTAAAGAGGTTCCGGTCTGGGTGGTCTTATCAGAGTTCAATATATTCTGGAGCATCGTTATTAAAAATAGAAGATGAAGTAAAAAAAGTACCATTATCCTAAAAACCGCAGTAGATTGACGCGGATAACACGTAATCTATTGCGCATAAAGGCTTTCAGTCCTTTCGGTCTTATCACCAGTAGATAAAACCTTCAAGGACTTCAACCCTTTCTGCATCAATATCTTACGGTTCTTCATCGTCACCTACTGCGGTTTTTAGGATGATTCAAAGATGAAATGATCAGCAATATGAAAAGGGATGCAACTATTGATTAATACTGCCGTAATTAAGGCGAAGTTGAAGAGTAGAGTATTCGGAGTTTTGTTCTTTACTCTGCCCGTTATTTGTTATTACCTTCATATTATATTCTAAACTTTCGATTTTAACCTAAATTCCGCAGTTGGATGGGACCTCTTATCAATTTAATATGATACCGACCAACTGCAAAAATTTTTAATTTCA
Source organism: uncultured Fibrobacter sp. (assembly GCA_964472925.1). Lineage (GTDB taxonomy): Bacteria > Fibrobacterota > Chitinivibrionia > Chitinivibrionales > Chitinispirillaceae > JAAYPC01. Next base: position 14,303 of record CAYYNL010000004.1, read on the forward strand.
TTAGAGTCGATTTTAATGCAATCAAGAAATTTCCCCAGAATTGAATTCCAGATGCTAATAAAAGGTAACTCTGGGGTATATGCTTAAGGTACCTGCATGACATCAAAATTGCCAATTCTGGATATTCGTCAAAAAATAATCGATACACTGGCCAAAAATAACCGACTGGTAATACAGGCTCCTACAGGATCCGGAAAATCTACCCAGATTCCACAAATGTTACTAGATAGTCATCTGTTTAATGGGCAGATTCTGGTACTGCAGCCACGAAGGCTGGCTGCCAGAATGCTTGCAACCCGTGTTGCTGAAGAGCGGGGAAGTGTGCTGGGGCAGGAGATTGGGTTTCAAACCAGGTTTGAATCCAGCTTTTCGGATTGTACTCGTATCCGCTACATTACTGAGGGTATTTTACCACGCCTTCTTTTTTCTGACAGAAGCCTCGAAACCGTTTCTGCAGTTATTTTTGATGAATTCCATGAGCGGAGCCTGACGGTTGATCTTGGACTTGCATTAATCCGTGATCTTCAAATGAATTTCAGAGCCGATCTGAAGCTAATTGTGATGTCAGCAACACTGTCGAGTGATCCTTTGGTTCGATATCTTGATGGGGCTCAAGTTATTGTCTCTGAGGGGCGGACATTTCCGGTCTCAATTCAATACTATTCTGAAGTCGCTAAGGAAAGTCCCTGGATAGCTGCTGTGGAAGCGGTTCGTTATCTGATAGGGCAAGGAAATCCAGGTGATCTGCTGATATTTATGCCCGGAGTTTACGAGATTAAAAAAACGGTACAACTGCTGCGGGAGAAAAATATCGGAGAACCTATAGAGATCCTATCTCTTTATGGAAATATGCCTCCAGAGATGCAGCAGTTGGTTATGAAAGGGGCAGCAAAAAGAAAAGTTATCGTGTCCACCAATGTTGCAGAAACCTCGCTCACAATCCCTGGTGTAAGATATGTAATCGATAGCGGACTTGCCAGGGTCAACAGATATGATCATGGAAGAGGATTTAACACATTGTATGTGGAAAAAATCAGTATCGACTCTGCAGATCAGCGGGCTGGGAGAGCAGGCAGAGAGGCCCCGGGTACCTGCATAAGACTCTGGAGTGTGGCTGATCACAGAGGACGGGCACAAAGTACCCAGCCAGAGATAACCAGGGTCGATCTTTCTGAGGCAATACTTCAGTTGAAGTTGTTGGGATACAAGGATATCAGGAAATTCTGCTGGTTTGAGGCGCCAGAGACAAGCTCATTAAAAACAGCCATGGAATTTCTTCAAAGCACTGGTGCAATGACTCCTGAGGAAAACCTCACCAACGAAGGTAAACTGATAGCCGAACTGCCGATGCATCCAAGGCTTGCCAGGCTTTTACTGGAAGCGCACAAGAGGGGGATTCTGGAACAGGGGGCTTTGGCTGCTGCTGTTTTGACTGAACGTCCCTTGTTCTCTGGTTCTGTTGAAGTTCCTCAGGAATTTATTACGCAGAGTGCTGGATCGGATTTTGAATTAATTAGATTAATTATTGAAATGATTGCAAAAAGCAATTTTGACAAAGACCTGTGCAGGAAATTAAATGTTAACCTTTCTTCTGTGCATCAAATTTTAAAAACACAGGCTTTTTTTCTTCAGGTGTGCAGAAGACTTGGTTTAAATTTATGCAATGAATCTAAAGATCCGCTTCTTTTATCTCAGGCGATTTTAATAGCTTACAGTGACAGGCTGGCACGTAGGCGTGATCGGGGAACTCTTCAATGTGAACTTGCTTTTGGCAGACATGGTGAACTTGATAAAAGAAGTATGGCCAGGAATACAAAATTTTTGGTCGCTACTACCATCAGTGAATTGAAGTCAAAACAGCAGACTGCTCCCAGAACTGTGCTTTCTTTAGCTTGTGCCATAGATGAACAGTGGCTGACTGATTACTTTGCTGAACAGTTCAAATTATCTGAAGAGCTTGTATGGAATAGTACCCGCAGGGCTGTGGAAATGATAAAACGTTCGACCTTTTGTGGGGTTGTAATTGAAGAATCGGTTAATATAAATCCAGATCCTGAGAAAGCAGGTGAGGTGCTTGCAAGGACAATAATCGATAAAAAGTTACCGTTAAAGGGGTGGAATTCTGAGGTAGTGGAATATATGAACCGATTGCAGTGGCTCTCAGAAACATTTCCGGAAAAAGCTCTTCCGGTTTTAGGTGATGATGAGAAAATGCTGGTCGTGTATGAACTTTGTAAAGATCAATGCAGATATGATGCAGTGAAGGATAAACCGGTTATTGCTATTATCAAAGGACTGCTTTCTTATGATCAGCAAAGAATGATCGATTCTTTGGCTCCTTCGCATATTATAAATCCGTCCGGGAAAAAACTACCTGTTACTTATAGAGTTGGTAAGACACCGGTTATCAGGGCCCGTATCCAGGAATTATTTGATTTAAAGACAACTCCCAGAATAGCAGATAAGCGAGTAGCAGTAATTCTGGAGATATTGGCTCCAAACATGCGTCCGGTACAGATAACTGATGATCTGGAGGGTTTTTGGAAAACTCACTACCCTGAACTTAAAAAGACTCTCTCGCGAAGATATCCCAAACATCAGTGGCGTTGACATTATGTCATTTACTGCCTTTTACAGAAACGAATTTGCAGATTACTGCGGCTGAGGCCATAGCAGGCTGATTTCATTGTATTCCATCTGATATTCATCTTCTGGGCTCCTTCTTTTTAGATTGAAATTCACCTTAATTTCCTCTGAAAACGGGTGTTTAAAATTAACAACAGAAAACCGATTTAGTATACATTTAATATTCAGGTGATACATTTTTGTACCCGATTTTAAAGGGCTATAGTGATATTAATCAATAAATAGAAAAAAAGGTTCTTTTTTCTTTTTTATTGTGTTCACGATAACTATTTTATCAAGGCCAAATTCTTCAGTATGTGGAAAAAGTTGCCATGCTGCCTCTCAATAACGATCGATTTTTGATAAGTACTGAAAGCTTCTCTATTTATAAGTTTGCCAGTCTTGATTCAACTAATCTCTTTTTAAAAACTCATATAGCCCGTTATCTAGATTACACAGTAATAATGACCGAAAACCAGTATGGTGGCAGAGGACGTTTTGACAGAAAATGGCAGACAGTAGCGGGCAGAAGTTTAGCTTTTTCAATTAAACTACCTTTAAAAAGAATACCTCAGAAAAACTGGAGTAATATAACGCAGGTGATGGCGTTGTCTGTTTCATTGATGATGGAGGAAATAGGGCTAAAACCGCAGATTCGTTGGCCTAACGACATACTTGTGTGTGGTGTAAAAATATGTGGTATTCTGGCAGAAACGCTATCCATAGAATCCGAGTCGTGGTTAATTCTTGGTGTTGGGCTGAACATTAACGAAGAAAAAAGGCATTTTGCCGGCATAGACAGAGCAGCGACTTCTCTTCATATCGAAACAGGGGAAACATTTGATATTGATGAGATTTTGAAGAAGCTGCTTTTAATATTTAAAGAACAATTTGATAAGTTTGTAGAATTGGGGTTTTGTGGGCTGGTTGAGGAAATTTCTCAGAGGCTTTACAAACCCGATGGTCTGGTACAGGTTATCCAGGGAAATGAGACTTTTAGTGGAAAAATTTCCGGAATAACTGATCAGGGTACAATTCTTATTGAAACACCAGAGAAAACTGTGGAAGTAGTTTCAGGGGAAATCACTTCCCATATCGATTAGTTTTATCTGAACTGGAATTAGTGTTTTCCAAGACCAGTTAAGCCATATATCGTGTTGTCTGGGATCAAGATGCCTAATGCTTGTAATAGCAGGGTTGGAAAACTAACATTTAAACATAGGAGCTAATATATGCTTACACAAGGACTTGTTCTGATGGCAATCGGGATGGGTGTAGTATTTATTTTCCTGATTTTAATGATTTGGATTATGAATATTATGGCTGCCCTGATGAAACCATTGGCGAAACTGATTCCTGAACCGGAAGAAAAGCAGGTTGTTAAAGTAAAAAAAGTAGCCGTGGCCGAAGATGGTCTTGAAGAAGTTGCGGTTGCTGTTGCTGCAGTAAACTCTTTTACTAAATAGATTTTATTAATTACAGGAAGGCATACAAATGGGTAAAAAACAGGTAAAAGTGATGCTGACCGCCTTTCGTGACGGTTTCCAGTCTGTATTTGGCGCTCGTGTTCTAACTAAAGATTATCTGCCTGCGGTGGAAGCAGCTAAAGAGGCAGGAATCAGACATTTTGAGGCTGGTGGCGGTGCCATGTTTCAGAGTCTTTATTTCTATTGTAATGAAGATGCATTTGCAGCTATGGATCAGTTCAGAAAGACTGCCGGTCCGGATGCGAACCTTCAGACTCTTGCCCGTGGTATCAATATAGTGGGCTTGGATTCTCAATCCAGAGATATTGTTAATCTGCATGCTAAAGTTTTTAAAAAGCATGGCATTACAACAATACGAAATTTCGATGCTCTTAATGATGTGAATAATTTGATCTACTCGGGAAAATGTATCGTTGATGCAGGTTTGAAGCATGAAGTGGTTGTTACCATGATGGCACTTCCTCCTGGAATGACAGGTGCGCATACTCCCGAATTTTATGCAGAGATCCTTAAGCAGATTTTGGATTCAGGTATTCAGTATGATTCAGTCTGTTTTAAGGACGCCTCCGGTACTTCTACTCCGGCAACCGTTTTTGAGACTATGAAAAAGGCTAAAGCGATGCTTCCTGCCGGCACAAAAATCGTGTTCCATTCTCATGATACAGCTGGTACCTGTGTGGCTCAATACAGAGCAGCTCTTGATGGTGGTGCTGATCAGCTTGATCTTTCCATGGCTCCGGTTTCTGGGGGAACATGCCAACCCGATGTCATCTCTATGTGGCATGCTTTGCGTGGTACTGACTATGATTTGGGAATAGATATCGAAAAGATGCTTATGGCTGAAGAGGTGTTTAAAGATTGTATGAAAGATTACTTTGTACCTCCTGAAGCTAAAGCGGTTGAACCGATGATTCCATTCTCTCCTATGCCAGGTGGGGCTTTGACTGCTAACACCCAGATGCTTCGTGATAACAACCTGATGGACAGGTATCCTGAAATCATCAAAAATATGAAAGAAGTGGTCAGTAAGGGTGGTTTTGGAACTTCGGTTACTCCGGTTTCGCAGTTCTATTTCCAACAGGCTTTTAATAACACTCTGTTTGGACCATGGAAAAAAATCGCCGAAGGCTATGGTAAGATGGTACTAGGCTATTTTGGAAAAACCCCGGTAGCTGCAGATCCGGAAGTGGTCAAGATTGCTGCAGAACAGCTAAAACTGGAACCTACTTCTGAAGATCCTTTGGATATAAACGACCGCGATAGCTCAAAAGGAATCGAAGCAGCTAAAAAGATGCTTAAGGATGCTGGAATTACCGACTTGAGTGATGAAAATATCTTCATTGCAGCAACCTGCAAGGAGAAAGGAATTCTGTTCCTTAAAGGACAGGCAAAAGTAAATATCCGCCTTAACGAAAAGAAAGCGGCAGAACCATCAGCCACAACAAAAGCGGCTTCAAATGGATATACCGTCACTATTAATGGTAAAAAATACTCAGTGGTGGTCAGCGGGAATACTGCTACAGTCAATGGTAAGAATTATAGTATCGATGTAAAAGAAGGTACTGAAAGTGCTGCAGCAAAAACAACTCCAGGTACCCAGAGCACATTAGTGAAAGCTCCTCTTCCAGGGCTTGTTTTGAGGATTAATGTCAGTGTAGGTGATGAAGTAGCTGGTGGGCAGGAACTTTTAGTTTTGGAAGCTATGAAAATGGAGACTCCGATTAAAGCTCCTGTTTCTGGAAAAATAACTTCCATTGATGTTAACCAGGGTGATCAGATTAATGCTGGTCAGGTTCTTTTGGGAATCAACTAATGAAAGAAGGAACGTGATACGATGAACATATCAAACGCAATAGGCAATCTGGTAAATTCAACCGGAATTGCAAACTTTACGGCTGGCCAGGCCATCATGATCTGTGTGGGTCTGGTACTTCTTTTTTTGGCCATAAAGAAAGGCTTCGAACCACTCTTATTGATTCCCATAGGATTTGGTGGAATTCTATCAAATATTCCTGTAGCTGGGATAGCGGGGCCGAACGGATTTCTGGGATTGATCTACAATGTAGGGATTAATTCCGGTGTTTTCCCGCTATTGATTTTTATTGGTATAGGTGCAATGACCGATTTTGGTCCATTGATTGCCAATCCTAAAACCGCATTGCTTGGTGGTGCAGCACAGTTAGGAATTTTTGGAACACTGTTAGGGGCTTTAGCCTTAAGTGAATATGTCCCAGGTATTAATTTCACAATTAAAGATGCAGCATCTATTGGCATAATTGGTGGGGCAGATGGCCCTACGGCTATCTTCCTTACTTCAAGGCTCAGTCCGGATCTATTGGGGGCAATAGCAGTTGCAGCATATTCATATATGGCTTTGGTACCAATTATTCAGCCGCCAATAATGAAACTGCTGACAACCGAAAAAGAAAAGAAAATCGAAATGGTCCAGCTTCGTCATGTATCCAAAAGAGAGAAAATTTTCTTTCCTCTTGTGGTACTCATTCTTTGTACGCTGCTTATACCGGATGCGACCCCTCTGATCGGAGCTCTGTGTTTTGGTAATCTGATTAAAGAGAGCGGAGTGGCTGAACGTTTATCCAAAACTGCAGCAAATGAGCTCATAAATATTACAACAATATTTCTGGGCCTTACTGTAGGGAGCAAGCTTTCTGCAAATCAGTTCCTTAGAGGTGAGACTCTGGGAATTTTAGTTCTTGGACTTATTGCATTCAGCGTTGGAACTGCAGGCGGTGTGATATTTGGTAAGATTATGAACAAGTTTTCAAAGACACCTGTTAATCCGCTTATTGGTGCAGCAGGGGTTTCAGCAGTTCCTATGGCAGCTCGGGTAGTCAATAAGGTAGGTCAGGAATACAATCCTAACAATTTCCTTCTGATGCATGCTATGGGACCCAATGTGTCTGGTGTTATTGGCAGTGCTGTTGCTGCCGGTGTTTTGCTTGCCTTGCTTCGGTAGTATTTTCGAGAAGCCTGAGGGATTATCTTCAGGCTTTTCATCCTTATTTGCTTTCCGTTTTGTTGTTTTTCTCTTCTTGATTAATTGCAGAAGATGTAACAGGGATGTTGCGGCTGTTGGGGCAGAGTTTTGATGGTCGTACCCCAGAGGTGATTTTTTTTTTAAGCTTATTGATTTAACCCCGTGGTAGTTTTCTGAAAAGTTTTTTTGGTGACTTTTTAATTTAAACCTCAAGAGTAACAGGGCCCGTCATCATAAATATCTTAACCATTTTTATGTCACCACCTGTTACCATCCTAAATTCCGCAGTTGGATGTGGCGCATTCGCGTAACCTATTGATTGCTAAGCCAATCAGGTGTTTGGACTTTATCACCTTGTCGATAAAGCCTTCAACACCTTCAAGTCTTATCAATTCAATATGATACGCGACTACATCCACCCCAACTGCGGAAATTAGGATCATTTTTTCCCAAAATATTTAGGCTACGTAAACGTCGATAAAGAGTCGATTCGCTTATTCCTAAAATTCTTGCTGCTTCAGCCCTGTTTCCTGCGGTTTGCTCAAGAATCGAGCAGATATGTTCTGTTTCAACCTGTTGAAGCGATTTCTTTTCATTGGAGGATGAAAAGTTGGTAATACGGCCGCTTATTGCTCCGGGCAACGATTCAGGGGTGATAAGACCATCGGTACTGAGAATGGCAGCATGTTCCATTGCATTCTCCAACTCTCGTACATTTCCTGGCCATTGATAGCTAAGAAGCAGATCTACTGTATCAATTGATAAACGAAGAGAGCTGATTTTAAGCTTGTGCTGCAACTTTTCCAGAAAATGCCGGGCAAGTGGAAGGATATCATCAGGTCTTTCCCGTAAGGGAGGTACAGTTATCTGAAGTACCCGTAATCTGTAAAGTAAGTCTTTTCGGAATCGCCCCTCCTTTACCAGCATGTCCAAATCCAGGTTTGTAGCAGATATTATTCGAACATCTATTTGTTGGGGTTTTGTTTCTCCGACAGGTTTAATTTCCTTTGATTGCAGAAACCGTAGCAGTTTAACCTGGGTAGACAGAGAGATATCTCCAATCTCATCCAGAAAAATCGTACCTTGTTGAGCGGCTTCAAATAGCCCTATCTCTTTATTACGGGCTCCAGTAAAGGCTCCTGCCTTGTGTCCAAAAAGCTCATTTTCCAGCAATGATTCGGGTAAAGCAGAGCAGTTTACTGCCAGAAAAGGATATTTGCTTCGGTTGGAAATCTCGTGGATTCGACGTGCAAGCACCTCTTTTCCTGCTCCGGTTTCTCCGGTTATCAATATCGTGATGTCAAAAGATGCAACCCGGTATGCCAGGTCTAAAACATTGCGGTAGGCTCTGCTGTGGGTTTCAATCCCAATAGTATCAGAAGACCTTTGAACTGATCTTAGTTGCTTATGCTTTTTAGCAAGTTCCCGCTGTTGTTCACTGATTCTTGAAGTTAATTGTTGAACTTTTTTTTGGATGTCTTCGGCAAAAAAAAGGGAAGTTCCTGGTTAATTGCATTTCCCCAACTGTAGAGATTTTTCCCGATAAATACACAGTTTAATGCCTTGGTAACCTGACATTGTGATTCAGAAAAGTAGATGTCCTGGCCTAAACAATAGGAGGCATACCCACTTAAATATCCAGCCATTACCCAGCAGACGGGACTTGAGGAGAAGCCGAATTCATTTCGATGCTGTTCTACTTCTACCGAATCAGTACATTGAATTTCTATTTCTATTATTTTTTCCTGAATAATCAGTTTAGTGACTTGCGCTTTTGCCATGCCCATGATTTCGATCAGCTCTGCAGCGGCCATGATCCATTCATTCTTGTCTTTCCAATTATAGAGCCGCTGCATACCTGCGGAGTCAGCCTGGCCCCAGAAGAGGCCTTTTCTGGTCAGAATTCTTCTGGCCATCTCCTGGCCGATTGATTCTATAAGATCTCTGCGGAACTGGCCAAGAGATGATAGGTCGTGAATGAGTAATCTTCTTCCTTGGACTCCAACAAAGCCTGGCGAAAACTGAATTAATTCTGCGATGTTCAGGCTGGATGCTTTCATTTAAACACTGTCAAAAAGACAGTCTGATCCTTTCAAAATGACTGACAAAATTAAAATATAATTTAAAAAAGCTTTTTTCTCCAACCTCTGAGACGTATTTCTTTTTGGCACATAAAATGCATAAATGGCCACTATTAAAAACAAACTCATATAAAAACGATAAACTCTGAAAAACGATTCATTTAATAATTTTTTTTCAAGGAATTTGTATGTTAAAACCTTCTGAGGCTTCCATGACCAGCCAGATGTATTTGGCACATAATGCTATCACAAGTATTAAATCTGATGATGATCTATCAGCATCTTTGCAGCTGCAGGGTTTTTCCAAAGCTATGATTGATCAGGGGGAAACTGCTTACAATGCAGCTACAGAGTCAATAAGCAGTGAAATTATCGCTGAAGAGGAATTGGAAGCAAAGACGAAAGAAGCAGACGAGCTGCAGAAAGAAATTCGGAAACTTTATGCTCTGTTCACTGCGACTGCTTCAGAATGTTTTGGTAGAGATGCACTGGAGATGTTAGGGCTTCGCAGTGGAAAGCCTCGCTCAAGCAAGGCCTATTGTGAATCATTAAAGTCATCTATTGTAAAGCTAAGCAGATGCCCTGAACTAAGTAAACGTCTGCAGGCAAAGGGCTTTGATCTTAATTGCATTAAACGTGCGTCTGAAGTTACAGCCTCCTATGAGACTACAATGGGGCAAATGATAAAACTGGAGAAAAATCTGGAAATCGCTACTAAAAAGCGAAATACCGACATTTTTACATTGCGCAACTGGCTTTCATCATTTGCAGAAGCAGTCATATTTGCCTCTGAAAGCAGACCCTATATATTAAAACAACTCGGAATGGATAAGAAAGAGCTCTGCGCTGCAGCTCATATTGATATCAGAAAAATGGCCAGGGAACTTAAAGTTCAGTAAATTACATTAAAAAATCGGCTCCCTTAAAAGGAGCCGCCCGATATGAAGGACCACCAGAGTGGCATAATTTTAACAGCCAGTTCCAGGGGTGCCTATGAGTTTATTACTACTAATAGGATCACCTCCAATCTTTCAGGAGTTAAACCCATATCACCGAATCTCCAGACGATTCAGTAATAACACTGCACCCTTTCAGGGAGAGTGGCAGAATTTTTAAGATCCTGCGGGAACAGATCGATCTATCATTTAATAAATACCACCATAAAAGGAAAAAGTCAAATGCTTTTAGAGTCAGCCTTTTGATTCCCAAATCCATCTCCCCTTGGGATAATATTGCCATTTAAAAAACGAAATCCAGCAATTACTCCCGAAAAAAATCTATTTTCAGTTTCCATTAAACAATTCGGTAAGCAATCAAACCCCCTTAAAAATCCCAGGAAATCTATGAATCAGGAATACATTGTTATTGAAGGCGCAAGGCAGAATAATCTCAAAAATCTCAACCTGAAAATTCCCCTAAAGAAAATGACCGTTATCACCGGGGTAAGCGGCTCCGGAAAATCATCACTGGCCTTTGATACTATCTATGCAGAAGGACAGCGACGTTATGTGGAAACCTTCTCCTCCTATGCCCGACAGTTTCTTGATCGAATGGATAAACCTAATGTTGATAAAATCGATGGTATCCCCCCGGCTATTGCCATCGATCAGACTAACCCCGTTCGCACATCACGCTCTACTGTAGGAACGATGACTGAAATCAATGACCATCTCAAACTGCTCTATTCCAGAGCATCTTTTCTGGTGTGTCAGAAATGTGGTGAAAAAGTAAAGTCTGATAATCCCGGCTCTATATGCAAAGAGGTGTTCACTCTTTTTGAAGGAAAAGAAATTCTGGTTACCTTTACGGTTCATATTCCGCATAATTTTAAAAAGCAAGAAGTGTTTGACTTGCTTTCAAATCAGGGATACACCAGAATTCATGCAGAAAAGGATGACTCTGTAGAGGTGATTCAGGATCGGCTTAAAGTGGTAGTTGACAACAAAGATCGTCTGGTGGAAGATTTGGAGGCAGCACTCAGATATGGAAACGGAAAGGTTTCTATTTTACCTGTTGACACTGGCGGCAAACAGAAAGCTCATGCCTTCTCCAGCGGCCTTCATTGTGCGACGTGTGATATTCAATACAGAGAGCCATCTGCGGCGCTTTTCTCATTTAACACACCTGTAGGTGCCTGCGAGAGCTGCAAGGGATTTGGAAGAGTCATTGGGATAGACTATGATCTGGTTATCCCTGACTGGAATAAATCCCTTAAAGATGGTGCGGTAAAGCCATGGCAGACAAAAACCTTTAAGGAATGTCAAGATGAACTGATCAAATTAGCCCGTAAAAAAGGAGTTCCTGTAGAGATCCCCTTTAAAGATCTTTCAGATGCTCACAGAGAATGGGTACTGGAGGGTGAGGGTGATTATGATGAGGGGAAATGGTATGGTGTGCGCCGATTTTTTCAGTTGTTGGAAACTAAGAGCTATAAAATGCATATCCGGGTGCTTTTGTCCAGGTATCGTACTTATCATATATGTTCCGATTGCAATGGTGCCAGACTTAAAACCGAAGCCTTACAGTGGAGGCTTGGTGATGGAAAGGGATTGACAATTCATGATGTCATGTTGCTTCCTATACAAGATGCACTGGAGTTTTTTCAGAATCTAAGGTTGCCAGCTCCTTTTGATGAAGCTGCGGAAATGGTACTTCAGCAGATTCGCATTCGTCTCGAATATCTCACAGAAGTCGGTCTGGGTTATCTTACACTTGATCGGCAATCAAGAACTCTGAGTGGGGGAGAAGTTCAGAGAATAAACCTCACCACAGCTTTGGGGACTTCACTGGTAAATACCCTCTTCATTCTTGATGAGCCCAGTATTGGACTTCATTCCCGTGATATCAATCGTCTGGTAAAGGTGCTGCATCGTCTGAGAGATGCCGGTAATACAATCATTGTAGTTGAACATGATCCGGAAGTGATAAGAGCTGCAGATTACGTACTGGATATGGGACCTGGTCCTGGGGAGCTGGGAGGTAAGGCTGTGTTTTTTGGTACTCTCAAAGAGCTCTTCTTGTCAAAGGAGTCAAAAACCGCTCCTTTTCTGAGTGGAGAACGTAAAATCGAAAACACCTCTTCCGATCTGCCTCTTAATAGTAAATCTCTGATTATAAAAGGTGCAGCAGAACATAATTTGAAGAACATCGATGTGTCAATACCTCTGGGGCGTCTGGTATGTATTACAGGTGTCAGTGGTTCAGGAAAATCCACTCTCATGCAGCAGGTCTGTTATTACGGATTGAAAAAATTAAAAGGAAAACCGGTCGATATTCCAGGCAAGTGCGATTCTATCGAAAATCATGAAGCTTTCACAGATGTTATCATGGTAGATCAGACTCCAATTGGAAAGACAACCAGATCCAATCCGGTTTCTTATATAGGTGCTTTTGATGAAATCCGATCACTTTTCGCAAAACTGCCACTTGCTAAAAGCAGAGGATATACTGCGGGTGATTTCAGTTTTAATTCAGGAACCGGGAGGTGTCCTCTTTGTGAAGGCAGCGGCTTTGAGCATGTGGAGATGCAGTTTCTTAGTGATGTTTATATCAGATGTCCTGAATGTGATGGTAAAAGATATCGATCGGAAATTCTGGAGGTCAAAATTGCTGCACAGGAATCATCAAAGAGGTTTAAAGGAGTAGAGTTGTCAATAAGCGAGGTACTGGAATTGACTGTTGAGGATGCCTGTGATTTCTTTGCAGGACCCAACTGGCTCAAAAGCCGTCTGGCGCCACTTATAGATGTAGGGCTTTCCTATCTGAGATTGGGACAGCCTTTACCTACTCTTAGCGGTGGTGAAGCTCAGCGGTTAAAGCTTGCCGGCCACCTTGCCGAAGGGATTTATCATATAAACAAAGGAAATCTTTTTCTTTTTGACGAACCAACTACCGGGCTGCATTTCCAGGATATAGAGGTTCTGATGAAAGCCTTCAGGAAACTTCTGAAGGAAGGCCATTCGGTGGTGGTGATAGAACACAACCTGGATGTAATAGATGGTTCTGACTGGCTAATCGATCTGGGACCGGAAGGGGGGGATGAGGGTGGAAAGATAATATTTACCGGTACACCTGACCAGATAGTAAAGTGTAAAGAAAGCCATACCGGTAAGGCCCTGCTCAAATACAGGAAAACACGAAATAAATCGGTAGCTTCGAGTGTTCAAAAAACGTTAACAGAAGAACCTTTGGCTACATTAAAAGAAGAGATAACAATAAGAAGAGCCAGAGAACATAACCTCAAGGATATCAGCCTGAACATTCCCAGAAATCAGTTTACTGTTATTACCGGAGTCAGCGGGAGCGGTAAAAGTACAGTAGCTTTTGATATACTTTTTGCAGAAGGGCAGCGTCGATACCTTGAATCTCTAAATGTCTATGCCAGACAATTTATTCAACCTGCTTCAAAACCGGATGTGGATGCGGTTCTGGGAATTCCTCCTACCGTTGCAATCGAGCAACGTACAAGCAGAGGTGGCAGAAAAAGTACAGTGGCTACAGTCACCGAAATCTATCATTTCCTGAGACTGATGTTTGTAAAACTGGGTATTCAACATTGTCCAGACTGTAATATTCCGATTACATCACAGAGTACTGATGAAATTATTGCTGATACCATGAAACGTTATCAGGGAGAAACTATTTCGGTTTTTGCACCTCTTATTATTAACAGAAAGGGCTCTTATTTTGATTTGGCTCAATGGGCCTACTCACAAGGGTATTATAAGCTTAGAACCGATGGAAAGATCCATTGGGTTGATCAGTTCCCTCAAATTGACAGGTATAAGGAACATCGTATAGAAGTTGTTATGGGTGATATAGTTGTTAACCCGGAGAACGAGAAAGACATACGGGAAATGCTGGAAAAAGCATTCTATTTTGGTAAAGAAACCGCTTACATCGAAACAAAAAAGTCATCACGAATTGTCTCCAAATCCAGAAGCTGTCAGCAGTGCAGAAGGAGTTTTGATGAACCCGATCCGCGTTTGTTTTCGTTTAATTCAAGGCACGGATGGTGTCCGAATTGTTTTGGTACCGGACTTGAAATGAACGGTTTTGATGAAAATCAAACCGGTGAAGAAATAATGTGGAATGAGTGGTGGAATGGTAATGAACGTATCTGCCGGGTATGTAATGGAAAAAGGCTGAAAAGAGAGGCTCTCTCTGTCTATCTTGAAGGCAAATCTATAGACGAGTATACTGCTTTGTCGGTCAAGGATGCTCATGCAATATTTCGTTCTTTCAAGTTTACTGGCAGAGATTCTCTGATTGCCAGCAGCATTATTGCAGAACTGCTTTCAAGACTGCAGTTTCTGGAACATGTCGGCCTGGATTATCTGACTCTTGACAGAGCTGCACCAACGCTGAGCGGCGGTGAAGCCCAAAGAATAAGACTGGCGTCTCAGTTGGGTACAAACCTCAGGGGCGTTTGTTACATTCTCGATGAGCCAACAATCGGACTTCATGCCAGAGATAATGTCAGGCTCCTTGATACTCTGTTCAGACTTAAGGATAAGGGAAACACTGTGGTAGTAGTCGAACATGATGAAGAGACTATACGCAGGGCACAACACCTGATTGACTTGGGTCCAGGAGGAGGAAAGACTGGAGGAAGACTTATCGCTCAGGGGTCTATTAAGGATATTCTTAAAAGCAGGGAATCACTTACAGGACAATACCTCAAAAAACCACTTGCTCATGACCGGATACGAAGGCCTATCGACAGTAAAAGATCTGTATATATAAATGGTGCAACTTTACATAATCTAAAATCAATAAATGTAGCCATTCCGATGGGGGCATTTGTATGTGTCACCGGGGTAAGCGGTAGCGGAAAAAGTACCCTGATCAGAGATATTCTTTATAAGAATCTTAAAGAGCGACTTTCAGAGAAAAAAGAAGGACCTTACTATGGGTGTAAGGACATAAACGGATGGGAGCAGGTCGGTAGAATTCTTGAAGTGGATCAGAGTCCCATTGGCAAAACACCAAGATCCTGTCCAGCAACTTATGTAGGGTTTATGGATGAGATAAGGAAATTATTCGCAAAGACTCCAGAAGCCATAATGCGGGGATACACCGCAAGCCGATTTTCTTTTAACACTGACAAGGGACGCTGCCCATCCTGTGAGGGGCAGGGGGTGAAAAAAATAGAGATGAGCTTTCTTCCTGATGTGGTGGTTCCATGTGAGACCTGTGGAGGACAAAGATTTACACCCGAAACGTTGGCCGTCAAATACAAAGACAAATCAATTGCTGAGATTCTTAATATGAATATCGATGAGGCGGTAGAGTTCTTTGTTGCTCATCATTCTATCCATCATGATCTTAAATTGCTTCAGGAGACTGGATTAGGATATCTGACACTTGGCCAGCAGAGTCCGACTCTTAGCGGAGGTGAAGCTCAGAGAATAAAACTTATCACAGAGCTTGGAAAAGCCAGAATACAGACCAGAACACGTAAGAAAAATACTTCACACACTCTATACATTCTCGATGAACCGACCGTGGGACTTCACATGGCGGATGTAGATAAACTGATACAAGTTTTACACAGACTCGTAGATGCCGGAAATTCAGTAGTGATTATAGAACATAACCTTGATGTAATAGCAGAGGCTGACTGGATAATCGATATGGGGCCGGAAGGGGGAGTTCAAGGGGGCATGATAGTGGCTCAGGGGACACCAGAGCAGATTGTAAAGCTGAGAAGAAAAAATCATACCGCCCACTTTTTAAATGAACTGATGCTTTCCAGAGAAAAAATTAACAAAAGAGGAAAATAATCCTAAAAACCGCAATAGGTGACGATGAAGAACCTTAAGATATTGATGCAGAAAGGGTTGAAGTCCTTGAAGGTTTTATCTACTGGTGATAAGACCGAAAGGACTGAAAGCCTTTATGCGCAATAGATTACATGTTATCCGCGTCAATCTACTGTGGTTTTTAGGATAATAAAAAATTTAAAAGATAGGTACAATAAGAAACTAAACACAAACTAACAGGCAGTATCCAAAATGAAAATTAATAATAACATTAAAGAATCGTTTTCGGTTATTGGAAAAGGAGGCTATACAGAAAAAGAGGGGCTCTGGTTTATTAAGAAATTATGGAATGATACAAACACTCACTTTACTGAAGTAGCTTCATTGAATTCTCACCAGCCAAAAGTCGGCTCCAATTCCTGAGCAGGACGTCTGGCCTTTACTGCCAGTTTTGCTTCCGATTCATATCCGGAATGGTTTTTCAGAGTTAGATTGAATTCAAGAAGAATAAATGAAGATGCATTATAGGGATCGTTACTTAGATTTCTGATTTCAAAGTTCTTAACATGCGCTTTTGGGGATAGAATAGTTAATGGAATCTTGTTTTTATAAAGTGTGTCTTCGGAAAATGAATATGAGATAGTGTCCTCATCTGTTTCACCAAGAAGTGTGATCGATTTCTGATCATAATGCAATATGGAGGAAGCCCTATGAACAGAAGAGGTAACCTGATGAATCAAGCGGTCTGTTTCTTTTTGCAAAGAGGCATTTCCTGAGTGAACTAAAACATGTTTGTCAATGTATCTCCAGAAGAAATAAATATTTGAGATTACAATTGAAACCAGTACCATCGCTATGACCAGTTCCATAAGCGAATAGCCGTTTCTGTTCTTATTTCTGATCACCATGAATATCCCTGCAGAGTTCTGAAACGGTATGTTTGCGGATTGGCTTTTTCGGTCTTGATGTTTAACTCAATTTCCAGTAAAGATGGTTTCTCAGAGATTCCGTATTTAACAGAATCTGGCAGAAGTACCTTTCGTTCTATCTGGTATTCCCTTGCACCAGATGTCATTACCCATGTACAATCTTGGATTTCTTCTGAAAAGGAGGCTTTTTGACGGATGTGCTCGAATTCGTTTTCTGCTATTCTGCTTACATTCATCACTACCGATGCACGTGAGTGTATCTTATCAGCTGTACCAATGGCTTTGAGAATAGCTGCAGTTATACAACTGAAAATAAACATGGCTACTATTGATTCAAGAATAGTATAACCAGCTTGAGATTCTTTTTGAGTCAGTTGTCTCATTTTTCAGTATTCCTTCCAATCGATAATTGAGGGAATTCCTGTGAAAAAAGGCATTGGATAATCGCTGATATTAGCTAGAGGAGAGAGTTCTCCTGGCACTGCTGATTTGTAAATAATATTTCCGCCAGAACTGTCTTTGGGATTTGTCCCCAAAGTGGTGAGCTGCCCTGGATCATCACAATCTATAACTCTACGAGCACTGATCAGGCCCTGCATACGTCCTCTGTGGCAGACATTATTTCTTGCCCAGAGTATTCCTGTAATTACCGTATTGTGTTCTGTCTTGATACTTCCTGGAGTTCTTAAGGCCATGCAGGTTGCATCAACAGAAGCATTATCTGCAATGATTATTGAGTATTGCATTGAGTCGCTGCTTGAGGAAGAACTCGCGGATGAATTACCGGAAACAACTATTGTGCTTTTATCTTTTACAGTTGCGTTTCCATAGATGGAAATACTGTGATATGCAAGGGCATCTCCGTTATAGCTGGCGTAATCTCCTATGAAGATACGGCTGTTTGAAAAAAGGCTTACATTCCTTAATTGACACTGGTCGAACAGTTTTATCTCTCCTCCGGCAATCAGAGACAAACCATCGAGCAAAACTTTACCAGTAATCTGAATATCTCCTAAAACCGTTATGGTTCGATTTCCTTTTAAAGAAAGCTCAAAATGGGAGCCATCGATGATCAGATGTCCATTAATGGTATCTTTTATCTTATCCATTTCCCGCTGTGACAGGATTGTCATCGGTTGATCAAACATGACAGAATCATCAACCAACAGTTTTTGCTGATAATCAGAGAGCATTCTGGAAAGAAGTGCAGTGGTAGAATCGGATGGAGGGGTTGAAAGTAATGCAATTTCACCATCCGGTTTGTTGCCTTCCCATGGTGAGTTCTCATAGTAAAGCAGTACTGTGTCAGGCAGGGCCGGAATTTTGCTTCCCAGTTTTGCAATAACCTTTCGCTGTGCTTTATTGAATTTGCCAACAGAGTTGAGGATAAAAAAAGAACCCTGGATGAACATGGATACTTCGCAAGTACCAAAAGAGTCACTGGAAAAGATGGCTATCGGTTCAGGATCAGGACCGAAAACATTATCATTGGTATCTTTAATTTCGATAAGATCTTTGCCAAAGAGTGAATCGAGAGTTGAGATGGTCTGCAGCGTGTCAATTATATCTGTATGCGAAGTGTCGGTCATTTTTTGATAGGCTTTATAGATTCCGGATCTGGCATTGAGAAGCGCCTGCAGTGATGAAGGTGATCTAAGGACAGGTTTTGCCAGAGAGGTTTGATTGAGCAGATAAGTCAGAACGGTAATCATGGCAACTGCCGAGAAAAGCAGCACGACTGGCAGGGAGCTTCCTCTGATATTATTACTTTTCTTCAACCGCAAGCTCATAGGTTCCCTTGCGATCACGAAGTACAACCTTGTCTGTATTTATTGAGACTATTTGCTGATCCAGTACCGTTTCACCGATTCCCTTTATATAAGTCTGTCCACCTCTGTCTTCAATTATTGCAAGACTTTTTTCTTTTAATAAAACCCCTTTTAACAGAAGTTGAGGCCTGATATGAGTAGCCTCCTGCGAAGATTTAGTTGTTTGTGTCTGAGTATGTACAGCGCCGTATTTACGAAAAGGACTTTCGAATTCGTTAGTATAGGTGAAAAAATCGTAATGCGGGTTTAGAGACAGGACTCTATTTATACTGGCAATACTATTGTCAATTATAGATTTACTGGTTTGTTTACTTGAGGTGTTTTGAATCAGCAGGTCTGGTATTTCCGTTAAAAGAAATATCCCTGCCAACAGACATACAAACGATACTAGTAGGAAAATGTTGCTGTTTGATTCGTTATTCATAGTTAATCTTTTATGGGGATTAGGCAGGTGATCAATATTTTACTATCTATAGATGATTCAGAAAGTGCTTCCAGAGCAAGTCGGTCGACCCTGAACATATAAGGAAGTTTTTCCAATGATGAAAGGAACTGTCCCAATGCATGGTAAGTAGTAGAAACTTCCAGTAACACCGGGAAAAATTGAAAGTCTTCGTTTCTTATTTCGGGTTGTGGCTGCATCTTAACGAAACGGATATCGGATGCTTTGGCTTTGCTTATCAGAAGTTCGAGAAATGACGACAAATCACGTGAATCATTTGTGATCCCTGCTATTGTATCCACCCGGTTTTGCATAAGTAGGTTTTTTTCCATGATTTCATTCTTGATGGCCTGATAACCATTTTCCGATGAAATCATAGTGAGATAATTTTTTAACTCCAGTTGGCCTCTCTTAAATTCAAGATAGGCAGGGACTATCAGATGACGCAGGATTAACGCTGTCAGGAAAATAGCAATACTGAATACAGTCAGAACAATAGCTTCTCTTTTCAGCTTTTTGATAATTTCAGAATGCATAATATTTTAAACCGGCAATAATCTTTCTGTTTGCTATCCCTTTCCATTGATGATAAGGAAATCTGAGATAGCAGTTTTGATGAGTTTAGTTTTTTAATCAGTTCAGTTACAGTGCTTTCATTATCAGCCCAGCCGCTGAGGGCAATCTTTACTTTCCCTTCACCCTGAATCGGTTCCGAACCCAAACGTTCGAAAAACAGCCGTGGTGGTTTCTGAAGACCTAGTTGATGAAGGAAACGACTCCAGCAGGTTACATTTGAGGAGAGGTTTATTATGCGGTCCAGCTTGGCAGCCAAGACTTCTCCCTGGGAAAACAGATCCCTTATTTCCTTATTATCTGTCAGAATACGATTATATTCGGATTGACAGGCCTGTATTCTGGACTGGTTATGGGAATTCAGCAGAAACAATGTTCCGAAAGACAAAAGTGAGAGGATTACCAGTGCGGCAGAAAAAAAGTAAATCATAGACCGCTGTTTTCTGAATTTACTGGCCTCTGTAGCTTCGGTAAACCTGGGAGTACTGTTATCGATTGCACAAAATGCAATACCTGCAGCTTTTAATGTACTATGATCTTTGATGGATGTTGTCACCCTGAGTACAGTGTAGTGATTACCGGGTTCAAGTTTCTGATCATCAAAAATATAGACTGTATTGGGGAAATCTTTTTCCGATTTCAATGTTAACCAAAAACGTTCAAGACGGGACATACAGCACTGAAGGCTGGCAGTCTGGATTATGGGAAAGGAAAATATTGACACAAGTTTTCTTTCGATAACTACTGCAATTTTCCAGCAAAGCTCTTCCTGGTAGATAGAAATAAATGATTCTTTGGGGTTTTTCTGCATATACAGTGGTATGGTGCAGAGGTATAGATCATCAGGGTGGGTTCCAAGAAGATTATATTGAAAAGAATCGATATGAAGTTGCAGTTGAAATGGTTGAAGACAGGCCACAAATGGGGTGGTGTTTTTGGTGGAAATATATTTTTCACTGTCCAGGTAATCAGCTTTTATCCAATGGCATTCTGTTCCCAGATGAATGCCATTATGAAAAAGAAAATACCTTTTGTATGCTTTATTGATATTCCAGGTTTCTGAATTTTTCAATTGCCAACCGGAAGTATCATTTACAAGAGTTGCCCGTGTGTAACTGCCATCTTTTGAGGCTATGATCCCATGTATTTTTTTCATTTTTCCAATTAATTATCAGTGGAATCCGGTTTAATCTGTTTAATCGGTTTTATTTCTGCGAGATTCTTTCTTTGTCTGTCTATAGAATCAGGAAATCCCTGTTCAGGCATCGGCTTGTTCTTGCCAGTTCTTCTTACATGTCTATGCAAGGAACTGTCAGAAGGTTCGGCTCTGGGTTGGGATCTGGAAATAGCATTTACTGAAGTATCTTTCTTAATCTCTGCAATTGATACTTTTTCTGATGTTGAATCAGATTCTTGCGACATTGCGCTGTCTTTAACTTCCGCTCTTGACTGCAATTTCTTTTTAACCGAGTAGATTCCTCGTTCAATGAAACTTTTGTCGTTGAGTTCATATTTTTCAAGTTCTTTTTCCAACTCAAGATTTTCATTGTCAGTTATGATATGCGGAGTAATAAAAACTACCAGATTTGATTTTTGACGCGTTTTCCCGGATTGTCTGAACAGAGCACCAATAATGGGAATACTTCCCAAAAATGGTATTTTATAGCTGTATTCAGATTCCTGATTTTTGATAAGGCCGCCCAGAGCTAGTGTCTGTCCATCGTTAAGCCTGACAGTAGTAGTAATGGATCTGCTGGAAACATTAGGATAGCCATCCTCATTTGTCTTATCAGAATTAGATACATTGGGAGTAATTTCTGCAGTTATTTGTCCACTCTGAGAGATCCATGGTACAATATCCAGAGTGATACCGAATTTAATGGGCTGGAATCGTGAAGTCTGGTTTTCTCCAACTCCAGTGACGATGGTGAAATACTGGGTTTCACTCACATCTATGGATGCTTTGTTTCCGTTAAGTGTCAGTATAGATGGCTGTGCCAGGATCTTTGCTTTATTTTGAACTTCCATAAGACGCAGTACAGCAAAAAGATCATCTGGAATATGTTCTATCACAGGTAGATTTAATTCTTTGAGGAAATTCTTGAGATCTTTTCCGCTTACTCCCAGTTCAAAACTTTGTGAAGCGGTTGAGTTATATTTATGCTGAGGAAAGGGAGTAATATTATAAGAGCTGTCCTGAAGTCCCTTGTTTCTTCCGGCCCTGAAGGCAGAACCTTTATCGATATTATCTTTGAATTCAACTATAACCGCATCTATACGCACTTGCGGGGTGGGGATATCGATAGTATTCAGAAACTCTTTTGCAGTAACGATATCTTCGGAAGTACCGGAAATAAGAAGGGCATTCTGTTCTTTAATTACTCTTACATTTGTAGGTGGAATATCTTTAGGTAAAATTGAGGGAAGGTTGTCCGCTTTAATGTGCTTAAGGTGTATCAGCTCTGATTTGGAAAGGGTTTGTCCGGATGGAGTAGCGGTATTTCTGTCACCTATAAGAATTACATTGTCCTTCTGTACAAAAGTAAATCTGGTTCCGCCAAGAAGCAATGCAAGAGCTTCGGTGAGAGGTATATCTTTTAATTTCGCGTTAATCTCGGTTTTAATACTTCCATAAGTGATAATTTCTATATCACTCTGTTCTGCAATTGCTTTTATTATTTCCTCCAGGTCACCATTGGTTACATCCAGGGAGATCAGACCGTTTTTATAATCCACATAAAAATTGTTATTTGAGGAAGGGAAACCGGTTTTGTTCTGAAAAGGTAGTTGAGGGTTGGTTTTCTCCTGGGCACTTATTATCTGGTAAATATTTTTTCTTTTAATAACCTTGAATCCATTTCCTTCCAGTAACACTCTGAGGCCATCATCCAGGTCAATCTGATAAAGTTTGCCGGTAATGTTCCCTTCCAACTTTGCATCCGGAACGATACTTATTGCGGTTTTTGAAGAGAGTTCCTTGAGAAATGCTTTCACCTCAATATTCTGAACATCAATAGTTAATTTACCATCCACATAACGGATGAGAGATTTCTGTTCCTGGGTGGCTTTCTTGATTTTATAAACCATTCCTTCTTTGACTACTTCCAGACCATTAGATTGTGCTATACTGTGCAGGGCCTCCATTATGGGCACATCTACCAGATGTAATGTGATTTTTCCTGATACATCATTATCCAGAAGAATGTTTATGCCATATCCTTTGGAGATCATTCTGATTACATCACGCAGATCAGTGTCCTTTACATCAATTGACATCTTCTGTTCTTCAGGGGATTGAATAGTATCTTGAGAAAAGACTGCAGGGCAAAAGTATAAAATGATCAACAAAAACAGCGCTCTGATATTCATTGGGCACCTGTGTAAGATTCTACAAATTAAAAAATGTTTAATCTGAAGCAGACGATTTTTAGCGAACCACTTTATAAGATTTAATAATTAAACGGTTAGCTAATCTTAAGGGTAAATTGTCATTAAATACCAAAGTACCGACTGATTCAGGTTTTATTTTATTCATTATAGTTCAGATTTTCTACCAGGACAACCCTGAGAAGTTCTTCAGGAGTCGTGATTCCCTGCTCCACTTTTGAAATACCATCCTGCAGAATCGTTTTGAATCCATCATCTCGCAATTTTTTTCTCAATGATGTCTCGGAAATGTTCTCTGAGATCAGACTCCGAATCTTTTCATTTACCGAAACGATTTCAAAAATACCTGCCCGGCCTTTATAACCGGTAAAGTTACATGCTTCACAGCCAGGTGCAGAAAATGTCCTGGGTACAGAGTCTGTTCCAAGAAGCGATATCCATCTTTTCTTAAGATCACTAGACATTTCTGTTTCTTTTTTGCAGTTAACACACAGAACCCGTACCAAACGTTGTGCAATAATTGCCAGCAGGGATGAAGAGATAAGAAATTCGGGAATACCAAGATCTTTTAGCCGAGTAATTGCTGCTATAGCATCATTGGTATGAAGTGTTGAAAAGACCAGATGGCCAGTCTGTGATGCCTGCACGGCAATCTGCGCGGTTTCACTATCCCGGATTTCTCCTATCAGGATTACATCAGGGTCTTGCCTGAGGATAGAACGCAGTGCAGTTGCGAAACTTACTCCTGCTTTTTCGTTTATCTGTACCTGATTGACCCCTTCAAGTTTGTATTCTATAGGATTTTCGATGGTGGTGATATTGATAGCTTTGTGTTTTATTCGATTAAGGCAGGCAAAAAGAGTGGAACTCTTTCCGCTTCCAGTGGGACCGGTGACAAAGATCATTCCCTGTGGCTTTTCTACCAGTTCGTAGATTTTATCCAATTCTGATTGTGAAATACCCAGATTTTTCAGATCAAGAAGTGATTTGTCATGCTTAAGTATGCGAATTACGGTTTTTTCCCCGAAATGGGTTGGCAGGGTTGAAACTCTAAAGTCGAAAGCCTGACCATTTTGAACGTAACGTATTCTGCCGTCCTGAGGTATTCTCTTCTCAGCAATATCCAGATCTGCCAAAATCTTTATCCTGGAGGTCAGAGGGGTAAACATCCATTTAGAGAGTTCAGTGTATTGCCGTAGCATTCCATCTATACGAAACCGTACAATGGCATCATTTTCAGATGGCTCTATGTGGATATCGGAAACGTTTAATTTTACTGCCTCATCGAAGATCAAAGACACCATTCTTACCACTGGCTCCGATTCTGTTCTCTGCCTTATCTCTTCCAGTGTAAGAGATTCATCTGTTTGCATTTGCTTCTCATATTCTTTACTGATTTTCCCAGCAGATTGTTTGAAAAGGGTGTTACCATCAAAGAGTTTATCGGAGACTTCTTTCATTTCAGATGGTGTACTGAGAACTGTATTTACTAATAAATCACTATAGAGTTCTGCCAATTGAACTATTTCAACATCCAGCGGATCACCAATAACAATTTTTAGAACTGTTTCGTTACTTCCCAGAGGAAAACAGCGTCCTTCCCTGAAAAGCTCAGTCGGAAGTTCCCTGAGAAGCTCCATATCGATATGGTTTTCAATTTTACTGAGAAATTCCATCGAATACTGTTGAGCCAGAGTCTGGAAAAGTAATTCTTCAGAGACTGTACCGTTTTCAACGAGCACTTCACCGATTCTCATCCCTTTTTCTTTTGCCTTTGAAGCTGCATCATCCAGAACTGAATCTTGCAGAAACAGTTTCTTTTTTAAGGAGTCTCCAATTCGTAGATGCATCAAGACCTCAAATTTAAAGGGGTAAATAATATTTTATCTGGAATTGTATTTCGGGCTAAGACTCAAAATAACATTTTGTTATGAATGTTGCCTAATTTTTGGATAGCTTCGCCAGGGAACTTTTAGCGTTTCCCGTAGGCTTTTTTTTGCAGTAAAGAATCATTAAAATAGATATCGGCAAACAGACCCAGAGATTGGGCAAATTCTCTGCTAACACTTATTTCTGAATTGCTTTTTTCTTTTTTGGAAATCTCCTGTTGCCATAACCCGATCTGATGAATAAGTTCCTTGGTGGCAATACGCAATTTTACGATGTAGTCGTTAGTGGATTTCCATTTATAAAGTCTCAAGTCGGATTTGTCTGAATTTAGGGATACGTCATAGAGAGAATCAGCTACATTTACGCTCTCCGGCAGAATATCTGTGCTGTTCATTGCCAGACAAAAAAGGTAATAATAACCTTTTAGAAATCTGGGGAAATAGGAATCCAGATAAAGACATTTGCCCCATCTGTTGTTTTGTAGATCCTTTTCGAACACTTCCAGTGTTTCCAACAATGACTTGCTTACTAATTTGAGGTGCTTTAATTCAAAATCGCTGATTTTAAAGGAATAGTTAATGTCTTCGCGATAGATAGTTTTTTCGGTTCCATTGCGTGTAAATTTGAGAAAGACATCATCTGTAGCAGTAATAATTATATGATCTTTTGAATCAGGATATGTGATTTTGACTTTTTCACATTCGCCGCTTTTCTCATTAATGGTGGTAGAAAGATTGGCCAGCGGAATCTCAAAGGGATCCCGTGGAAGTTTTTCTATGGATTGCTTATCATCTGCAACGATTAAAACAGACCATAGAATCAGGGTAAGGAGGTTAAGAGGTATTCTCATCAGTATCCTTTCCGGACGTTGCTGCTGGATACCTCTGAATTTTGATTTCAGGGAAGGATGCAAGCACAGGGTAAACTGTACTTGCAGAAAATTTTCAGGCTTCCTCTGCTATCAGAAGGATTTGAGGATCCAGTTTTAGATGTAAATCTTCAGAAATAGGAGCATCATGATCTTTCACCAGTTTCAGATGAATGTAATCTTCTCTGGGTTCCAGCATGATAATGATAGCCAATTGATTGATCACAGGTAGCAGAATCGAGGGTATCCCATTAACAAAAGAGCCGTCTCTGTGCAAAGTTACACTGAACCAGATCTCTATTCCCATCTCTTCTGCCAGTTTTTTGAAGCTGGAAAACTCTTCAGCGGATATTCTGGAGAAATCGTAACCATCGACTACTACCAGGTCAGCAGAAAAGTTTCCTTCCTGGATCATGGAACGTAACCCTTTTTGTATTTGTTCTGACTGAACACCATCCTGACGAAAATTCATGATTACTCTGCGTTTGATTATATCATCATGAACATCCATCGTGCAATCAAGTTTATAGCGACGGGAGATTTCCTGAAAGATGTGCTCATACCATGAGACGATATGGTTAGTGTTTTGGGCAAAGGAAACGTGAATGACATGCTTGCCCTGAAACAGTTGGTCTGTAGCGATATGTACAAGGCAGGCGGTCTTGCCCACGCCTTTGCGAGCAGCTATTACACCGATATTACCTTTTCCGACTCCACCATTGGTTGACTTCTCCAGGATGCGTAATGGGCTCCTGGATATAAGCTCTTTTTTAACCATTAGCTGCCTCCTTATTTACCCTTCTTGCTATCGGTTTTTTTATCTTCCTGATACTGTTTTTTCAATTGTTCAGCAATAGAAGCCGGTACTTTTCCATATTTAAGGAACTCCATGGTAAACTCTGCTTTACCCTGAGTAAGAGAACGTAAAACAGTAGAGTAGCCAAACATCTCACTCAAAGGAACTTCAGCTTCTATTCTGGTAAAATTACTCTCCTCGGTTGTGCTTACAATCATTCCTCTACGCTGATTAATACTTCCCAAGATATTTCCCTGGAATTCACTTGGGCCTTCCACCGACACTTTCATAACCGGTTCCAGAATCTCCGGTTTGGCCTTTTCAAAAGCTTGCCAGAATCCACCGATTGCTGCCTGTTGAAAGGCGATATCGGATGAGTCAACCGGGTGGAAATTACCATCATTAATGGTAAGTTTTACTCCGACAATTGGAAACCCTATAATTTTACCTTTAGGCAGACATTGTTTAAAGCCTTTATCACAGGAAGGAATATACTCATTTGGAATCACTCCACCTTTTATCATATCCACAAATTCATAATCTTTATCAGTTATTGGCTCCATAATTCCGGCAACCCGTCCATATTGGCCGGCACCACCGGTCTGCTTTTTATGAGTGTAGTCAAAAGTGGCAGCCTGGGTAATAGTTTCTCTGTAAGCCACCTGAGGCATTCCGGTCTCAAGCTCCACCTTGTACTCACGCCTCATTCTTTCAATATAAATATCAAGATGTAATTCTCCCATACCTCTGATGATAGTTTCATTGGATTCGGGATCTACAAAGCTTTTAAATGTAGGATCTTCTTTGCAAAACCTGTTTAGTGCCTTGGACATATTGTCCGCGGACTTTTTATCCTTAGGTTTTATTGCCAGAGAAATAACCGGTTCTGGAACAAACATCGCAGTCATAGTTACATTAATGTCCTCTGCGCAAAAGGTGTCTCCTGAAGCACAATCGATTCCAAATAAAGCAACTATGTCTCCTGCACCTGCTTCGTTGATGTCTTCCATTGAATTGGCGTGCATCCTGATGAGGCGACCGACTTTGAATTTTTTGCCGTTTCTGCTGTTTATCAGCTCAGTACCTTTACGTATCATTCCCTGATAAATTCTGATATAAGTAAGTTGCCCGTATTGTCCATCTTCGAGTTTGAATGCCAAGACAATTGGTGGAGCATCATTGTCTGCCTTAATGGGGAATTCTTCACCATTTTTATTTAAATCTAAAGCCCTGTAGTCGATCTCGGAAGGGTTAGGCAGATAATTAACAACACCATCGAGCAAGAGCTGAATACCTTTGTTTTTATAGGCTGATCCACAGAAAACCGGTGTGAGATCCAGTGACAAAGTACCAATTCTGATCGCCTTGCGAATTTGCTCTACAGTTTCGGTTCCTTCCAGATAGGCTTCTGCAAGCTCATCAGAATACATCGATAGCGCATCCAGCATTATTTCACGATATTTTTTGGCCTGTTCTTCCAGATGAGCAGGAATTTTATCTTCACGAACAACGTTTCCGTCTTTTCCTTCGAAGTAGTTTGCTTTCATGGTCACCAGATCGATAACCCCTTCAAGCTTTTCCTCTAACCCGATTGGTATCTGTACCATTACCGCGTTATGACCCAGCTTTTCACGAAGCTGATCTTTAACTCTGAACGGATTGGCTCCGGAACGGTCGCACTTATTAACAAATGCAAGGCGGGGTACTTTATACCTTTTGAGCTGACGATCAACTGTGATCGATTGAGACTGCACACCACCCACAGAACAAAGAACAAGGATTGCTCCGTCCAGAACCCGTAATGATCTTTCAACTTCGATAGTGAAATCAACGTGTCCTGGAGTATCAATAATATTAATCTGGTGATTTTTCCACTCAACATTGGTTGCAGCAGATGAAATGGTTATTCCTCGTTCACGTTCAAGTTCCATCGAATCCATGGTGGCTCCAACACCGTCTTTGCCTTTTACTTCATGGATAGCATGAATTTTTTGACAGTAGTATAATATTCGTTCTGTCAGCGTTGTTTTTCCTGAATCGATATGTGCGCTGATTCCAATATTGCGCATCTTAAGGATGTCGTTGGCCATAACTTAAAACCTCTCATTGAAAATATAGCGTTCTGTGCAAAAAAAAACGAGCGTTCTGTCTACAATCCGGTTACATAATCTCTTATTCATACTGATTACCCATATAAATCACCTTTTGAAAACAATTTATTCAGAAAACTGTGTTTTTTTGAATACAATAAACTGTTCCGGGGGCTGTAATGCCAGATCCAAGGAGATTATTACTGTGGCAAAGTTTTAATCTTCAACGGGCGAAAAATATAATAAATGTAGTTATAGATGCCTACTAGAAAATTTATCAGCAGTATGAGACCGTTCCGAATGCCTATTTTGTATTTTTTTGATGGAATTATTAAATATCCGGAAAAACAGAGCAATTTCTGCAACTATTACGATAAAAAGAGGAGGATGTTGTGCATATAGCATATTTTATTACTTCACATGGATATGGACATGGTGTCCGGGCAACCGCTATTGCCAACTGCTTTTCTGATGATATCAAGATAACTTTTAGAACTCAGCTTCCTGAACGGTTTTTTTTTGAAGAACTTAACAGACAATATTCAGTGATGGAAGCACGTTACGATTGTGGTTGTCTGCAATCTGATGGTGTTACCGTTGATATCAAAGCTACGCTGGATTGTTACAGAGAAATAGCCCATAAAAATCGTGAAAATCTGCAAAAAGAGATTAAATGGTGTGATGAACAAAAAGTGGATCTGATTGTCAGTGATATAACCCCCTTTGCCTTTGAAATAGCAAAGTGCAGTAATATCCCATCTGTGGCTGTCACAAACTTTACCTGGTATGATATATATGCTCAATATCTTAGCTACTTTCCCTCCTTTAAACCTTATCTTGAGGAAATTCTTGAACAGTATTCTTATGCAGATCTTTGTATTGCTTTGCAGCCATCAATGGAGATGCGTTTTTTTAACAAAAAAATAGAAGTGCCGGTAACTGGACGAATCGGACGTAACAGAAAAGACGATGTATTATCATATTACAAAATCGATAAAAATAAGAAACTGGGGCTTATCTATACTGGTGATTTTGGTATGAACAGTGCAAACTGGCAAAAACTCAACCTTTTTTCCGATTGGGAATTTCTTGGCCTTTACCAGTTACCAGCCAATCCTGCCAATTTTCATCTTTTGGATAAGAAGATCTTTCCTTATCAAGACCTGGTTTCTTCGGTAGATTGTGTCATCAGTAAAATCGGATACGGGGTGGTTTCGGAATGCTTTCTAAACGGCATTCCTCTTATTTATCTGCCCAGAAAGCACTTTGCAGAATACCCCGTTCTGGAAAATGCAGTACAGAAATGGGGAATGGGCTACTGTCTGTCTCAGGAGCAGTACTACAGCTTACAATGGGGTGATGCACTCAATAGCGTTGTGCAAAAGGGGAAATGCTCTCCTATGATCTGTTCCGGTGCATCGGCTGCGGCTGAACTGATTCGGTCTTTAATCTGAAATGAAGTGACACCTGCTGACCTATCAGCGATGAATTCTATAAATTGGAGCGTCCATTGACGATAAAAACAGTATGCAGTTTCTTTAAACCTAATTTCCGCAGTTGGGATGGATGTAGTCGCGTATCATATTGAATTGATAAGATTTGAAGGTGTTGAAAACTTTATCGACAAGGTGATAAAGTCGAAACATGGCAATGGCTTGGCATTCAATAGGTTATGCGAATGCGCCACATCCAACTGCGGAATTTAGGTTAAATATGATTCTGAAACTTATCTGCCATTTTGTATCTTTATACCTGAATCGTACTATTGTCACAACCGTTTTTTAAGCATAAATGGTATCTGGTGCAAAGCACCGTATAGTATCGCATTCTTTTAGGTTACTCGTTTCGATCCTTTTATTTATCGGCTCTGGACAAATACTTCAGGACCGTAAGTTTAAAGGGATCTGTACGATTCAGGCTAAACAATCGTACAAATGAGGTTCATATAAATTCTGTAGCTGTATAATTCTCCCGGATAAACTATCGAAAGGATACTTCATATGAATCGAGTTGAACTCGCATTCCGGACTTTATTTTGGATTTTTTTTAAGAAATCATTTGCAGAAAAAATCGAGACTTTCTTTGAAGTACCGCCTCAGGAAGCTTTACTTGAACACAAAGAGCCCCAGAAAGTTGAAGAGAAAAAAGGTCGAAATGATGCTATCCAAAT
This sequence comes from uncultured Fibrobacter sp., assembly GCA_964472925.1. GTDB lineage: Bacteria > Fibrobacterota > Chitinivibrionia > Chitinivibrionales > Chitinispirillaceae > JAAYPC01. The sequence continues at coordinate 45,232 of CAYYNL010000004.1, forward strand.
TTTATCTCTTCTGCAGCGTGAAGGCCGATTGATCGACTTTTTAAAAGAACCAATCGACAGTTACAGTGATGCCCAGATCGGAGCAGCGGTCCGTGATGTCCACAGGGATTGTGCAGCCGTTTTGGATAGAGTCTTTGATATCCAGCCACTTGTAAATAATGATGAAGGAACTCGCCTCAAAGTGGTATCCGGTTTTGATCCGGAGCAATTTCGGCTTACAGGTAACGTTACCGGAGAACCTCCTTATGAAGGTACGGTTCGCCATCATGGATGGCGTGCCTCAAAAATCGAACTGCCGCTATGGAACGGTAATGAGGAATCCGCGGATATTATTGCTCCCGTAGAGGTTGAATTGCCTTAATCGGGTAGTAATACCAAATTCAGAAGCCAATTTCTGGAGTTCTGAATCCATTTTTCCTTTGTTATTTCACTGGAAGCAGACTTCTGCTTAAAAAACAACCAGGAAGTATTTCGAAAATTGTTAAAAAAGGAGCTTTTAGCTATGGCGGCTGCATATTCCATAGGAATCGACCTGGGCACCACCAATAGTGTCGTCGCATTCGTTAAACTGCAGGACGAAAATGCCAGAATCGAATTGCTAAATGTTCAGCAACTCACAGGTCCTGCTACCATCGAAAACCGTTCTTCTCTGCCCTCTTTCTGTTATTTGGCTACTGATGCGGAAAAAGAGAAACGCAGTTATGATCTGCCTTGGGGGAAGGGGAGAGATTATGCAATAGGCGAGATCGCCAGAAAACAGGCCGCAGAAGTTCCAACGCGAACGATTGCTGCTGCAAAATCCTGGCTGGCCCATTCAAAAGTGGATCGCCATGATAATATTCTTCCATGGAATGCTCCTTCGGAGGTAAAGAAAATCTCTCCTGTTGAAGCATCCCGGCGATATCTGGAGCATATCGTTACTGTCTGGAATACTCAGTTTCCTGACGCTCCTATAGCTCAGCAACAGGTGGTGTTGACAGTTCCTGCATCCTTTGATGTCAGCGCACGAGAACTTACTATGGAAGCTGCTGTAAAGGCAGGTCTTCCAGAAAACCTGCTGCTTCTTGAGGAACCTCAGGCAGCGGTCTATGCCTGGCTTGCGGATTCTGGTCAGGGATGGAGAAATAAGCTTTCTGTTGGTGATACTCTGCTGATTTGTGATGTTGGAGGTGGTACAACCGATTTTACCCTTATCGGTGTGGCTGAAGAAAAGGGTGATCTGATCTTAAAAAGAATCGCGGTGGGAAATCATATATTAGTAGGTGGTGATAATATGGATCTCACCATCGCACATTTCGCCCGCAATCTTTTTTCTGAAAAAGGAACTACTCTGGATGCCTGGCAGGCGGTTTCTTTGTGGCATTCCTGCAGAATCGCCAAAGAACAGTTGCTTTCCGAAAAACCACCAAAAAGTCATCCGGTGACTATTCTTGGAAGAGGTTCAAAGCTCATAGGAGGAACTATCTCGGCAGATCTTGAATCCGGTGCTGTCTCTTCGCTTCTTCTGGATGGTTTTTTTCCCAATTGTCCTCCAGATGCCTCACCTTCAAGGAAACCGGCCTCCGGTTTTAAAGAACTGGGTCTCCCCTTCGAACACGATACAGCTATTACCAGGCATCTGGTTCAATTCCTGAGAGCTCATAATGAAAACAAATCGGTTCCTCTCAAACCTTCACATGTGTTATTTAATGGGGGAGTCTTTAAATCTGCCCAGTTTCGAAAAAGACTATTAGAAGTTTTACAAAGCTGGTTTGATAAAAGTATTGTTTCTCCTTTGGAAGCTGCCCCAGATTACGATTTTGCCGTAGCAAGAGGTGCTGCTTATTACTCCTTTATTAAACAGGGGCATGGAATCCGCATTCGTGGAGGAACAGGACGTTCTTACTATGTGGGAATTGAGACCTCCGGGCCTGCAGTTCCGGGAATAGAGCGCCCTTTAAATGCTCTTTGTGTTGTACCCTTTGGTATGGAGGAGGGAAGCGAAATAGAGGTACCAAGTGATGAAATAGGGTTAGTAGTAGGTGAACCGGTCAAATTCCGTTTTTTCAGCTCTTCAGTAAGAAAAAAAGATAAACCCGGTGATCTGTTGACTCAGTGGAGTGAAAACGAACTAGAGGAAACCGATTCGCTTGAATCTGCACTTCCCGCTGATGAACGTTTTGCGGAAGGATATGTACCAGTACACTTTCTTTCAAGAATAACCGAGCTGGGAGTTTTTGAATTGTGGTGCAAAAGTGCCATCTCTGAAGATTCGTGGAAACTGGAATTCAGTGTACGTGAAAAGAAAGACTGAGTGTAACTATTTCGAAAAAAAATGATATGGAAGAACAACAGGAACAGGCCCGTTTTATAATCGGTATCGATCTGGGGACCACCAATTCTGCGGTCTCATTTGTGGATACTTTCCATAAACCTTTTAAAGTAGAGGATTTTCCAGTATTACAACTGATCGCTCCTGATGAGACTGCTGCTTTACCTATTTTCCCATCTTTTCATTATGAGGCAGCGGAATCGGAATTCAGAAGTGGATCTTTGAATATGCCCTGGGATAGGACGGAAAAGAAGACTGTGTGCGGTAGTTTTGCTCATGACCATGGGGCTCAGGTCTCTTCCCGGTTGGTTGCATCGGTTAAATCATGGTTGAGTCACTCCGGTGTCGATCGTACTGCAGCTTTGCTTCCATGGCATGGGGCTGTGGATGTGGAAAAAATATCGCCAGTTGAGGCTACTGCACGCTATCTTTCCCACATTAGACATGCCTGGAACTACTCTCATCCCGATGACCCTTTTGAATCGCAGGATGTGATCATAACAGTACCTGCTTCATTCGATGAAATCGCACGCGAACTTACAGTCACTGCTGCAGCACAAGCCGGCATTCCCAGAATAGTGCTGCTGGAAGAGCCTCAGGCTGCCTTTTATGCCTGGATCTATCAACATTCAAAAAATTGGCAAAACCAGGTCAGCCCCGGTCAGAAGATACTAATCTGTGATATCGGTGGTGGTACAACTGATTTTACCTTGATTCAGGTTCGTCCTGCTCAAACTGCAGGTTCGGTCCAGTTTCATCGCGTGGCGGTTGGTGATCACCTTATTCTTGGAGGGGATAATCTGGATCTTGCTTTAGCATATTTTATTGAATCAGAGCAACTGGGGGGCAAAAAACTGGTTCCCCGTCAATTCGGTTCTCTCTTAAGAAACTGTCAGCGGGCAAAGGAGACGTTTCTGGGAGATAATCCTCCTCAAAAAATGAGTATCACCATTCAAGGTTCCGGTTCATCTCTTATCGGAGGAAGTATACAGACGGAAATAACCCTGGAAAAAGTAGAACAGATTCTTTTGGATGGTTTTTTCCCTTTTGTAGATTTGACGGAAAAACCAAAGACCCGTCAATCCGGTTTTCAGGAATTCGGCTTACCTTATGCATCCGATCCTGCTGTTACCAGACATCTGGCTGCATTCCTTACTGCACATCGCAATGATAAAGCTGAACTTGCCGAAGAATCCAAAAAAGATCCGGCCAGACCGGATATAGTTCTTTTTAACGGTGGTGTTCTGGCTTCTGCTGCAATTCGTCAAAGGATAATTGATGTATTAAAAAAGTGGTTCAGCACTGCAGAAAATCCATGGGAACCAATCTTATTTGAAAATGAACATCCTGAACTTGCAGTTTCCAGAGGAGCTTCTTATTTTGGCATGGTTCGTCGCGGACTGGGAGTAAGGATAACTGCTGGGCTGGCCCGTTCTTATTACATAGGAGTGCAAAGAGGTGAGGAAACAATGGCACTGTGCCTGGCTCCTGCCGGTCTTCAGGAAGGGCAGAGTATTGACCTCAGCAATCGCACATTTGACTTACTGATTCGTCAACCTGTCGAGTTTCCGCTTTTTGTTTCCAGTTTCAGAACAACCGATAAACCTGGAGACCTGGTCACTATCGATCCTCTGGAGATGTCTGCACTTCCACCGATAAGCACCGTGCTTCGTTCGGGGCGCAGGATGGAGGCAGATACGGTTAAGGTAATGCTTCACACACGTCTCACCGAAATCGGGACTCTTGACCTGTGGTGTACCGAAGTTTCCGGAAATCGCAGTTGGAAACTGCAGTTTGATGTGCGCTCGGCAACCAGAACCGATGTTCCGGTTCATAAAGGCCTCGGGGAACAGATGGGTTTTGTTGATTCCACTATTCTTTCGGAATGCAGGGATATCATTATAGATACATTTTGCCCCAAACAGGGAAAGACTGCCGATTCTTCACAGTTGATGAAAAATCTGGAACAGAAAATCGGCATGGACCGTAACACCTGGCCACCATCGCTTTTGCGCTCTTTCTGGGAAATTCTGCTGGAAGTCGAGTCTGGGCGTTCCATAGATCCATTGCATGAGCAGAGATGGCTCAATTTCATGGGATTTTCTTTAAGACCCGGGTATGGTTATGCGGTGGATGACTGGAGGGTAAAGCAAACCTGGTATGTTTTTCAAAAAGGGGTTATTCACTCCAGAAATCAGGCTTGCAGGTCAGAGTGGTGGATTTTCTGGAGACGGATCGCTGGGGGATTGACTCCGGGACAGCAGCGTACACTGGCTCAGAATCTCATAGCCAGTCTGCGGTCTCAGTTTATCGAATCCAAAAAGAAAGTAAAATCAGATAAGTTTGGTGTACATGAACTAGCCGAGATCTGGCGATTGCTTGCTTCTTTGGAATATCTCCCAGTTTCGCTAAAAGAAGAGATAGCCGGCATTGCTTTAAATATGATAGTCAACAGGTCTGATTCTCTGGTTGAAGCAGGCGTATGGGCCATTGGAAGGCTTGGCACACGGGTACCGGTTTATGGCCCTCTCAATGAGATTGTCTCTTCAGAAACTGCGGCATCCTGGGCTAAACAGATAATATCTTCCTTAAAGCCCACTGCTTCGGTTATGCTTTCTTTGATGCAATTGTGCAGAAAGACAAATGATCGCTATCGTGATGTAGATGAAAAGTGCAGAAACAGTGTTTTAGATTATATGCAGAAATTTAACGCCGGGGAACATTTCATTGAGCTGGTACAAAGTGGGGGCTCTCTCGATGAAGAGGATCAAAGCAAAATTTTCGGTGAACAGCTTCCAAAAGGACTGAGAATAATTTGAGATTTGGGATTTTCTACATTGGAAGACGAAATAAACCCAAAATATCCATTAAATATTATTATGAACTTCTGTGAGGAATCTTCTGGTAAGGCATGCGCCCTTTATTGGTTTCTGCTAGCCCTGCCGTAAGTACGTCAGAATGCAAGCACATTTGCCTTCGACCTGAAAAATTCGATTCTTTGACACGAACAGGTTTCAAGGATCGGATGGATATGGCATTGTTGGATTTAATAAACGATCCTTCACAAGTGGCACAAACTGCCACCATTAAGTTCGGAACTAATTAATGGTAAACCCCCTATAGTATTTCCTTGTTCCTTTTTACAAGAAATTTTAGAGGTAACATTTAATAACACGAATAAGAATA
>CAYYNL010000005.1:0-49104 GCA_964472925.1 uncultured Fibrobacter sp.
TAGCTACATCAATCATCTCAAATCTGTACAATCTGCTTTTAGATAATATGGTCTTGATATGCCATTCCCACCATTCCTGAACCTGAGAGGTAAGTTTCATTCTAAGCTGCTCTTTTAAGGAGAACTGCCTCTCTGATAGACCGGAATTCAAAACATAATTGCTGTAACACATATACTCAGCCACAGGAGCCACTCTTACCATAAATCCATGATCTTCAAGATAATCGACCAAATTTTTCCTGGAAAACTCCTCTCTACGTACATAGATTTCTCCGATTAATGAAATCACCGGCAATTGATGTGGATCTTTTTTCAGAGGAATCAAAGAAAGCCTTGACGCAATATTTTCCAGAAGAGTGGTGAGACGAATAGAGAATCTGCCTTCAAAGAACCCTAATAACTCCTGCCACATCGATTCCAGCTCTTCAAGTGCGGCATCTTTATCTTTTGCTGCGACTTTGAGGGTGCTTTTAATATCGCTGAAGACATCTGAGATAACAATTCCGGTCCAGGCTTTCAGAAGTGTCCGTGCTCCCAGACCGCCATAGCAATTTTCATCAGTTAAAGTGAATACAGCAGCGTTGGGGATCTGGCGTTTTTCGATAAGATGGTCCAGTGCAACACAGTACTGACCCAGTCTGCAGGGACCACCACCTGTGGGAAGAAAAAACAAGGTTACAGTATCGGGGTCTTTTTTCTTTCGGATATACTCCAGAAATGAACCGGTGGTAAGAATATAGGGCAGACATTCTTTGCAGGTTGTATTCTTTCGCCCTTCAAGCAATACATCTTTGTCTGCAATCGGCAAAGCTTTTCCATTGACCCCAATGGATCTAAAGATTGCCGCAATCACCTCTGTGCCATATCTTCCCATCGAAGGCAAAACTATTTCCACATGAGGGTCGGTCAATTCATATTCTACACCTTTGGATGAGATTACTTTTATCCTTTTATCTTTAATAATTTTAGCAGCTCTGAAAGAATCATCTTTTGCATTATCAATGCCCAGCTTTCGATAACTGGAAATTATATCCAGAGCAGCTTCGATTCTGGTATCAATTCCAGCATCAGCAGTGTGCTGATCCAACTCCAGAGTCAAGGATGGTTTTGAACCCATGAGCCTGCGAAAATAGCCTAATAGAAAAGAGTCCGGACCGCACGAAAAGTTAGTAATATAGAAGCCGAAAAGGTTTTTTCGTTCACTTACAATCTGGGCAGATTTCATGATTTTCTGACCTGTTGCCCAGAACATCTTTTGATCGACTTTCACATGGGAGGAGGGAAGCATATCATAAGGTATGATATAATAACCCCTGGAAGCTACTTTATGGGGTATTCCCATGTTAGCCTCATCTGCAAAGGCATTGTATGGCCTTCCAAAAAGAACTATTCCAGACATCTCAGGGTTTTCATCAAGAATTTTTAGTGTCTTTATCCCTATTTCAAGAAGTTCCTTCTCAAAATCATGCTGTCTTTTGCATGCAAACTGATATGCCTTTCTTACACTCTTTTCAGGCACACCAATCTTTTTCATCATTTCCACCAGTGTGTCCTCTGCGGCTTCATACCCATTCTCCATTTTCAAAACAGGAGAGAGCAACACGGTGGGAGACTGCTCAAGCTCTTTGCGGAAAGTAGCCTTGAGATAATATGGCTCTCCCTGAACAAATACACACATTCTGCTAAATGTCTCCACATTAGGAACAGGAAGCTGCATTACCTGTGGAATAAAGATATAATCGGTTTTTTTCTTTAAAAGATTGAAAAAGCTGCCATGAGTAATTTCTGCAGGAAGACAGAATGCGGCTTCAATTCTTGAAATCCCCTCAGGATCAACTTCATCAGATAACACTACCCTAAATCCAAGCTTATCAAAAAAGTTGGAATAGAGCGGAAAAAGTAAATGGGTAAGAAAAGATCTGAGAATTCCAACGGTTCTTTCGGGTTTGTCCTGATTAACATTGTCAGCCAGAGAAATCACTCCATATTTCTCGAAAGCAAGTTTCTGACGTAATGCGACCAGATCAAATTTTCTGGAATCTATCTGTTTGTTGAGTCTAAGGTTATAATACTTGTTGCAAATCCCCCCAAAGGGAAACAAGGTTCCATTGACACGAATTCTTGAAATTTCACATTTACGGTCACATTTTTCGGCACCACCGGGACAAATGAAACTGTTTTCTCTTACAGCATCTCGCTCAATCAGGGTTTTCAGATCAAAGAGCTGAGGCTCGCAAATACCAGCATCAATGCGTTTTTTAACCTCTAAAGCTACTCCAAAGGCCCCCATTAATCCCGGATCGGGAGGAACGATAATTTTACAATTCATAAGAGAAGCCATGGCTACAGGAACCGCCCGGTTATAACAGACACCTCCTTGCATGAATATCTTTTTCCCTACAGGCCGGTAACTTTTAACCCGATTAAGATAGTTCAGACATATTGAATAAACTAGCCCCGCCAGAAGATCGTTTTTTTCCACCCCCTCCTGACTGGCAATTTTTATGTCACTGGAGATAAAAGCTGAACATTGATCAGTAAAATTTGGTGGATTTTTCCCCTTAAGAGCCAAATCTCCAATCTCTTCAGTCAATACGTTAAGAGATTCCCTTGCAGATTCTTCCAGAAAAGAACCAGTGCCGGCACTGCATGCCTCGTTCATGGCATAGTCTGAAGGTATACCGCAGGTCAGAAATGTATATTTTGCATCTTGCCCGCCAATTTCGAAAATAGTATCAACCTCTTTATCAAAAAACGCGGCAGCGGTTGCATGTGCCACAATTTCGTTAATCACATTTTTTGTCAATGCATGAAGAGCTGCAATCTGTCTTCCCGAGCCAGTGACTCCCAATCCACAAATATTAACTTCAGATCCATTGATCTGCTCCAATATCGATTTATAGCAGTTTCTTGCTGCATTTACCGGATCTCCATTGGTACGCAAATAAACCGAAGCCAGAATCTTGGAATCATTTTTATTGATCAATACCGCTTTTGTGGTCGTAGAACCTACATCCAATCCCAGAATACAATCGCTGCCAGGTACAAGATCTCCCCTGCTGAACTCTTTAAAATCCACCAGATCCAGTGCCTGATTGAGAGGTTTATGCACTCCAAAAGAGTTGGCTCTGTCAACAATTAGCTCATCATGATTTGACGGAAGCTTAAGGCATTCATTTTCCAGCGCCCAAAGAGCAGCTCCATAGGCTTCAAAACACTCCGCATACTGAGGAATGTCCAACTGTCCAAAACGTGATTTGAGAATCTTGACCATAGCCACATTGAGAGAACCGCCTCCAATTAGCGCGACCCTGTCACACTGTATATCCTTGACCAAATCGCTTATTTTATCAGCCATCATCAAACATAACCCGGCTGCAACATTTTCCCTGGGTTCACCCTTATTTAATGCATGAGTACAATCGCTTTTGCAAAAGACACTGCATCTGCCAGCAATCTTGTGAGGCTTGCCTACAGATGCCATTCTTACCGCCTCATCCAGAGTCAAACCCATTCTTCTGATCTGCTGAAGAAAAAATTCACCCGTTCCAGAAGCACATTTATTGCCGGAGTGAACCGCACTGATACAACCCTTCTTGTCGATTAAATAAACCAGTTGCGTCTCGCCACCTGAACTTATCAGCATTTCAGGATAAGAATCATTTTTATACTGTTGTTTTAAGGCAACCTCCACCGCCTGTGGCTCTGAAATTGAAGTCAGTTTTACACTGGTTCTGAAAGAGCGGCCAGTAACGGCTATCCGGTCGATATCTTCAATAGAAATTTTATCCAGGAAATTCAACAAGGTATCTGCCGGATTGCCTTCGTGAGTCATTCTATTGACCGCGATAACCTGTGGATCATTATTCTCAAGATTGATTTGAACAGATTGAATCGTAGTTGAACCAAAGCATATTCCTAGTGTTTTCATCTGGTCTCTTTTCAATGATGGTGTAAGCTGGTGTTTTTTTTAAAGTCGTTCAGAGAATTGCAAAAATAATGCCATGAATTGATTAAATATAAATATATATTTTCACTTCCACTTTATGGTTATGGTTAGAACAGAATTAGAAGAATATAAGTTATTTTAATGTGCGTGCCAATTAAGGAGAAAACCTAAGATGTACAATGAGAATGATCCACTGTCAATCGAAAAATACTCTTCAGCAGTAACCCTTTCTGACATGGAGGTTTTTATTTTCCCGGAACTTATGATGTCGTTAGTGATAGCCAACATGATGTCACCAAAACTGTGGCAGTGGAAATCCGATCCTTGGTTCAGTAATTCTGGAAAAGCAAGCCCACTCAAGCGCCTTCAAAGGCTTAAACAGTACATAATGGACCACTTCTCATTCAATCTCGATCTGGATACCTGGGGCCTCACCACAAAAGAGAGAGAACTGGCCAGATTCAGTGCTCATATCAATGAGTCAATTCTTGCTAAAAGTAATGCACTTTTTGGTTACGAAGGAGACAAGTACTACTTCGATATTGACATCAGAAAACATTTTGGTCTTGATAAATATAACTCGAATGTTATACCTTACTGGAAAACTGAAACTATAGAAGCTATGGAAGCTTTCAGATATAAGGAAGGTTATCCCACTGGAGCAGGAGAATGTGTTTCTTTAGCCGCACTTTATGCAGCCAGCTCTGCAGTGGTTGCTCAAATACCTCTGGAAGATATTTACATGATGGCAACCCCGCTTCATTCCCAGAATTTTCTGGATATCGGTGATGGTGTACTTACAAACAATCGGCGGATAGTCACTAAAACCATGTGGTTTAACGGAACAGAACTTACCGCCAAAGCACGACGTGCCCTGGAAAATGAAAATATTACCATCGTAGCACACAGTACCGGATATATTCACACTATCTATGATAGTGCAACAATTTCCCCTCTTGTTTACTCAAAATTCACCGATAAGCTGAAAAAATACCTGAGTACCGACATTAATTTTGAAATTCTGGCTAATTTCCTTCGCCATCACAGCGAATTTCAGAAGTGCTTCCAGATTTCTCACAACTGCTGCGGTAAACCCCGTTATATCGAAGCGGAAAAAGCTTATCAGTATGAACATTCCAGTAAATCACGTGTAGGTGATTCTACTCAAAACAATTTACTTCATGAAATAGAAGAAGATGATTTTTACACCTCTCCCATTCCCCAAAGAATTATGCTCTCCGATCTGGAAGCTTTCGTTAAAAGCAACCATATCTCCCTGGAGGATCCCTCCACCATTGACAAATTAAAACTACACCTGTGTAATAACTGCCTTCCTATCGACAAGGTTATTGAAAAACTGAGAGAATTCTGCAAAACAGTCCCGAAACTGCCAGATCTCCAAAAAAAATTCCAAAGCTCCCCAGCCCTTAACCTTAATGATATCAAAAGTGCGGAGGATGTCATGGAAAGGATGAAAGAACTCCGCAAAACCAATTTAACTGCAGATCTGGCATTCACTGCCTTCCGCGATCTGAAAAACTCCCATTGGAAACCATTTCTAAAGGCAGCCCTTGAACGTAATCCGGTTTCCATTGAACATACCGCAACAATGTCTGTAAAAGACACATTCAATAAACTCTGTACATTTGAGAACAGTTCTATTTATCCGGGAGAATCCAGACTGGCCCAACCCGACGAGGTTTGGAATTTTAAGAGAGGTGATGGACTGGAAAAAGCGATCTGCCTTATCAATATATTAAAAAATCGCTATCCGGATGATTTTCCACTATTGAAAGCCATAGGGAAAAAAATATTTGTAATTCATAAAACAGGGGAGTTCCAGTTCCAAAGCACAAAAGAGGTTGAAATGCCACAGCAAAAGGATTTTTAATAGCAGTATTTAGCAATTGACTCCCTGGGTCATATCTAATTCGCACAATTTCCAGCAATCATATAAATAGCCCAGCCATGGTTTCCTCCCTGGGTGGGCTATAACTTTTAATTCAGCGTAAAACCAACTGTTTCTCTTTGCTTACCGAACTCCACTTTACAAGTTTCGAAAACTCCTCATATAAATACTTATTGCTGCTGATGACCCCTAAGGATCTTAGCCCCTGCTCCATCCCATCCCTGTCAACAAATACCCCTCCAGCTTCCTTTACCAATAACATCCCTGCAGCAAAATCCCAGGGTGAAAGCATATATTCAAAATACCCTTCATATCTGCCACAGGCGACCCAGCTTAGATCCAGTGCAGCGCTTCCCATTCTACGAATTCCCTGAATGTTCTCACCTAAGAGCCGGAAGATGGAATATAGGGTGTTCTGCATCATTTCCCCCCTCTCATAATAAAATCCAGTGGCAATAACCGACTCCTTAAGGGATTTGTTCTGTGAGACAGAGATCTTTTCTCCATTGCAAAAAGCTCCCCTGCCAGATTCCGCTGTAAACAATTCGTCCCTGTTGGGATCATATATTGCGGCGACCTTTACACTCCCCTTTTCTGCATAAGCCACAGAAACGCAATAGTGAGGAATCGAATGCGCAAAATTATTAGTTCCATCAAGCGGATCTATAATCCAGAGCCGATCTGCCATGATATTTTGTTGCCATAGAGTTTCCTCACTCATGATGACAGAATCCTGCATTGAAGAGCGGATCAAAGAAAAGATAACCTTCTCGGACTCCTTGTCTGCCATAGTAACCAGATTATAAGAGGTATCTTTGTAATGGATTTCTGTTTTTCCCTGAAGCGAAAGGATTAATTTCCCGGCAGTTAAAGCTGCTTCTTTCGCTAACTGCAATATTTCAGTCATTTTGTTTTCCTCATGTATTTGAGATCGAGCCCAGTCAGCAGACAAATTAATGGCGATAAGCTAAATAGATGACCTTGCGGATAGAGTCGGGGCAGCTTTATTCAATAATGGCTACTTTTTTTTCCATGGAAAAGAAGTCACATCGAAATAGTAAATGCGACGATCAGAGCCACTTCCCAGAGTAATTTCAATGACATCAAATATTGCCCCTTTTTCTCTGATAATGGTCTGACCGGCAACACGCCAGTCCTTGTTTTTTATTCCATGCTTCTGGCTGATAAAGCTATATTCGGCATCCAAACCTTCATGCTGTTTGTGCACACCGGTTATCACCACAGCATCATCAAAGGAGTCGCCGCTTCCTCCGGTGAATTGAATTCTTCCGGGAATTTCCTGTTTCTGTTCGCTTTTCATGGTTTGACGGTTTGCACATCCGCCAAAAATCAGCAATACAATCAGTAATATTTTTTTCATAAATCTGTCCCTCTCAGAAAAAAAAATGACTATCTGGGCTGATTTTCCTTATATAATGGATTAATATAGTTTTTTATTTTATCATTAACCATTTAAAATCTGAATTGTCGGTAATCAGGTAAAAAAAATAATTTCAATTGCAATTATCTGTCCTGAAAAGTACCATTGATGATGGCTATTAATTTTTCCGTAGGAATTCACAAAATGTCTTCTTCAAAGAGCAAATCAAATGATAATTCAGTATATCTGAAAGTAAGTGGTGACTTGTCAGGTGAGAAGATACTTGCTCTCGAAAAGGATTTTGAAACTGTAATAGCAGCAATACCCAGCAGAGCAAATATAGTGCTTGATCTTCGGAATGTCAGCCATATCGATTCAAGAGGTATCTCCTTATGTGTAGGGATGTACAAAAAATGTACAGAACGCAATGCAACATTTTCAATTAATGTGGGAAACGAAACATTAAGGATTCTAACCCAGATCAAGCTGGATAAAATAATCAGAATTCAGGTATTCCCAGATGATAACATATAGACTTATCCCCTGAAAATCATGTTTTTATTATGCAAGAGAGCGGGTGTTTTCGATGGTTTTTCGTACATTAATCGTTGACAATACCGCAATAGGGCGGAAATTACTCTCAGAAAGCATATCAAGCTTTCCTGAATTCACTCTTATAGGAACTGCAGCAAATGGCGAAATCGCATTAAAAAAGATTTCTCAGCTCAAGCCAGATCTGGTTTTTTCGGATGTCTACATGCCCGGAATGAGCGGCATAGATTTTCTGAAGATATTAAAAAGCAATTATCCCGAAATATCAGTGATCATGGTCTGTACCGATATTTCAAACAGTACGCGAGCTACGGTTGAAGCCTTACAATCGGGCGCAACCGATTTTATCTGTAAACCCGCAGAGTCCGATTATCATCAAAATATCAGACAGTTACAGGCCAGTATTAAATCAGTGCTACGACTGTTGGAGATCCGCTGCTACACCCGTAAAATACCAACACCACAAACCAATGTCCCTGTTGAAATACCAAAACCTCCCCAGAACAAAGTATCTGCTATATTAAGCGAACTGCCCAGAAAATTCAATGTTTGCGTAATTGGTGTCTCCACTGGAGGACCAGATGCACTAAACAAAATAATACCTCAGTTTCCCAGCAATTTCCCGATACCCATACTCCTGGTCCAACATATGCCCCCTCATTTTACCAAATCTCTTGCTGAGAGTCTGGATAAAAAATCCCCATTAACAATCAAGGAAGCCCAGGAAAATGACCCTGTAGTCCCGGGAATCGTTTACATTGCTCAGGGCGGAAAACACATGGTCCTAAAGATGATTCAGGGAAAAGCGGTTATCGGAATAAACGACGGACCTGCAGAAAATAGCTGTAAACCATCGGTTGATGTTCTGTTCAGATCGGTAGCAGAACACTGGGGAGACTTAGGTGTTCTGGCAGTAATTCTTACTGGAATGGGCAGTGATGGACTCAACGGAGTTCGTACTTTGAAAGAGAAGAAATGTTTTTGCATTACGCAATCGGAATCAAGCTGTGTAGTCTATGGAATGCCAAAGGCAGTAGATGAAGCCAAACTCTCTGACAAATCGGTTCATCTGGATTCCATAGCTTCAGAGATCATTACTCTTGCCAGAAATTCCATATTCAGATCCCCTGGTTTTGACAGGCCAATTAAATGATTGCTGGCTCCAGATACTCAGATAAACAGCCAAATACAGTCATCTGATAAGATGATTTATCACCTAAATCTTACGTTTGTTTGACGCGACTCGCTTCGATTCCCTTTGTTGTTTATCGGCCCAGAAGTTTTTCGACCATACCCATATAGCCTAAGGGCTCTATGCGATTCATGACAGGCAATCGTCCAATCAGGTTTCAGTTGAAAACAGAGAGATTCCCTGAGCTATCTTTTGCAAACAGGTCAATCTTCATCAGACTGCAAGCCTCTCCCACTGTATAAAAAGATCCTGCAACACATATAACCTGATGAGGGCCGCTTATGGCTTTTGATAAAGCTTCAGCTATAGTATTGCATATAAAAGCATGCACAGTTCCCGGAGGAATTGACTTCATCAGTTCTTCTGGCATGGATGCACGCTGCACCTCTGGTCTGCTCAGAATTATTGTGTCTGCAATTTCAGTGTATTTTTTTAGGATACCAGGATAATCCTTGTCTTTCATTATACCGGTTACGATGCAAACCGACTCTTTTTTGAATCTCTTTTTCAGATTATCAACCAACACTTCCGCTGCATCTGGATTATGCCCCACATCCAGAATAAACTGTTTCTGACCAAAAGAAATTTGCTGAAATCTCCCAGGAAGAAAAACTTTTGAGAGACTTGTACCTGCATTATCACAAAGAAGCGATACCCGCTCCATAGCTTCCAGAGCCAATAATGCATTCATTACCTGGTATCTCCCTGGCATTGTTAATTGGTACCGCTTTCCTTTTCTGTAAAAGAATGTCCCGGAAGCAGTTTCACAGATATCGGTTGCATCAGAGAAAGAGACTTCGATACATGGGGCCTTTATAGTAGCACAGGTTTGCCTGAAAATATCTCTAACCTGCTGATCACAACTTAAGGCAACAACAGCAGGGATACCAGGCTTAATAATACCAGCCTTTTCACGGGCGATAGATTTCAGATCTTTACCAAGAAGATCCATGTGATCAAAAGCAATTCTGGTAATGACAGAAACTTCAGGCCTTATAATATTGGTAGCATCCAACCTTCCACCCAAACCGGTTTCAATTACCGCCCATTGCACCTTATTGCGTTTAAATAATTCAAATGCCATAAGTGTGGTGGTCTCAAAGAAAGTCAGATTGAACTCATCTGCTACTTGTTTTAAGTCGTAATAGACCTCAAGCCACTGACTTTCATCTATTATTTTGCCATCAATCTGAAACCGCTCTTCAAAATTCAGCAGGTGCGGTGAAGTATAAAGTGCGGTTTTAAACCCTGACGCCCGCAACATCGATTCAAGATATGCACAGGTGGATCCCTTGCCATTGGTACCGGCCACATGAATACATTTGTAAGCCAGATGTGGATTTCCACATCTTCGCACAGCTTCGATTATCCGATTAAGATCATATTTGATTCCCTTATTATTAAGGGAAAAAAGGTGCTTTTTAATTTCTATAGCGTCCATCTTTATACTTTTCTGCTTTGTATTTTAAAATATCAAGCGATTCTTATTAGGTTAGAAAAGTCGCTCGCAACAAGTGGTCCGAATCAATTTCCAATTATGCTCCCAAAAATCCCGACAAACCTTTGCGAACCATCATGACCGCAATCGCAGCAAGAAAAAGGTTAGCAATCTTGGAGATAATTTTTGAACCTGAATTACCTATCAATTTTATTATTGAGCCACTGAGATAGAAGACAATTCCGGCAATGGCTATATTGGAAACCATTGCAATCGCAGTCGGTAAAAGCCCGTTTTTTCTACCCAGTAACATTAAAGTAGTCAACACAGCAGGGCCCACAATCAAAGGTACACCTATTGGAACTGGCCCCAGCGATTCTGCCTGATCTCTTCGTAAAGGTTTTTCCACAGTAACCAGATCACCCACCGATATTAAAAACAGAATAATTCCACCAGCTATCATAAAATCCTCTACTGTTATTCCCAAAAGACGAAGTACTACCTCTCCCACAAACAGAAAAAGAAGACCTACTATGGTAGCAGTTATAATCGAAGAAAGTATTACTCTGTTTCTTTGCTTTTCATCTATACCCTCTGTAAAAGAAATGAACAGAGGAAGTATACCAATGGCATCCACAGCTATAAATAGTGGAACAAAACTGATCCAGAATTGATTCAAGCTCATAATAATTTCTCAATTGTTCATTAATTGTAGCATTTGGGTGTGGATATTTCTATTAGATGCCAGATAATTGTGGGATTCCGGGATGAATGGGGCGCCACTATGATCACTTACCTGACCACCTGCTTCAAGAACCAGTGAAATACCTGCAGCAAAATCCCATAATTTATCATCAAATTCGATGATTGCATCAACAACACCTTCGGCCAGATAAGTAAAATTACGAACAGAAGCTCCGAATATTCTGGTATTAAAAACCCGTGGAGCCACTTTCCGCAGCATTGAAGTCTTCACCTCCACCATACCGTTTCTGAAACCCGAATCAAAGGATAAGGTACAATCCTGAATTCTGGAGACAGTTGAGACATGGATTGGCTGATCATTTTTATACGCTCCGCTGCCTTTTTCAGACACATACAGTGCAGACTCATGCGGAAGATAGATCACACCAATCAGAAATTCCTGTCCTCGCATCAATCCAATAGAAACGCCATAGGAACCAATCCCTCTTATGTAATTATGGGTCCCATCAAGGGGATCTATTACCCAAGTATACTCCTGGGGAATATTTTTCATTTGTGTGCCAGATTCTTCTGCAATAAACAGATGATCATTAAAAGAGGATTGCAATTTATCCAGGATAATCCGCTGACATTGTTTATCAAGTGCAGTAACAATACTTTGATCTTCTTTGTATTCAAGATCAAGTGGTCTGCCAAAGTTCTCATACAATAGCGCCCCTGCTTCTTTGGCTGCGCTGATTGCTACATTAACATATTCTTTCATATCAAGCCTCTGCTATCCTCCCTGTTTGAAACAGATATCCAGGTCTGAGTTCCCCAATGATAATATTGATATGGAAAAAAACTTGTTTTATACTGCATTCTGCAATTGCCTGGCACAAAATAACCCAGGTAATAATATTGTAATCCTAACTCTGAGGTCATCTGAATTTCCCGAATTACACTGTAATTGCCAAGACCTCTGGCCAAAAATCTGGTGCGATAAATAAAATAAACACTGCTTAAAGCATTAGAAGATAAATCAAGGAATCCTGCTGCAATAAGCATTCCTTGGAGATAATAAAGTGAATAAGCCGAACGACAGGATTTAATAAAAAAGTTGTATTTAAATTCTTCTTCATCTGATGAAGTTCCAAATCGGTTCAGGGAATGATCCTGATAAATTTCATAGAGTTCAAAGAAAGGGGCGTTCTGCTCCAGGCTCACCCGAATATCGGAATTTTTGCGCCACAACCGTCTTTGACTTTTAGACATTCGGAAAGAATCTACAGGAACTCTTATCGGTATACAACTGCTGCATCCAGTGCATTGCGGTTTGAAAAAATACATTCCAAACTTTCTCCATCCACCCGATAGCAAGATATCCAGTTCAGAATCACTCACCTCAGTTGCATAAAAAAAGGCGAGTTGCATAAATCGGTTTTCAAGATAAGGACACTTGCCTGGAGAGCTAAGCCTGACTTTTGTATGCAGCTTCATCTAATAAATAGACAAACATCGGGTTAGGTGGTTTCATTTTTAGTTTCGAATCTTTTCAATATTTCTGAATTAACATTTTCGATATTGCTGGGCTTACATAGCACATACAAAACATCACCAGCTTTAATTGTAGTATTCCCCCTTGGAGCTATTATAGCATCACGACGATTAACCATGGTAATAGTGGTCCCACCTGGTAAATCCAGATCGGAGATAAGAACTTTTCCGCTGTACACATCTTCATCGATGGCAATCTCAATCAATTCCAACTCCGCTTTTTGCAGAGTTACCAGCTCCATAATCTGTTTTGGTTTCGGTTTGGCTTTAACACCCAATTTTAGCAGATCAGCCAATTTGGTAATAGTTGTTCCTTGCACCAGCATAGAAAGAAAAACAGCGAAAAATATGATATGAAAGGTTTTAATGGAATCGCTTACGCCTGCCGCAGCAGGATAAGTGGCAAGCACCATGGGTACTGCGCCCCTTAATCCGCTCCAGTTGATGAAGATTTTTTCTTTTAAGGTGTACCTGGTAAAAAATGTGCAACACAAGACGGTAATCGGTCTGGCAATAAGAGCAAGAATCAGGAACAGATAAATTCCATCCAGATAAACAGCAGCAAATTCCTTAAGAGAAACCAAAAATCCAAGAAGAACAAAGATAATCACATTGGCAATGGTAGAAATGGCATCCAACATGGTAGAAATGTTGGATTTGTAAGGAATATTAGAATTTCCCATCAAAAATCCAGCAAAGAATGCTGATAGTATACCACTGGCATGACCCAAATCTGCTACTCCATAGGAAAGCATTATGATGGCAATCATATAGACATACAAATATCCTTTATCTAAATATCTGATGAACCGAAACAGATAAGTCCCTATTTTTCCAACAATCAATCCAAACCCTATCCCGCCTACAATCAACCACACTAAAGACAATCCTATTCTCGCGGGATGTTCCAGTTGAGAGACTATAAGTTGAACCGCAATGGAGGTCAAAACAATAGCCATCGGATCATTAGTCGCAGACTCAACTTCAACCACAGATGAAAGCTTTTTATCTATGTCACGAGATCTCAGTATCGAAAAAACAGCCGCAGCATCGGTTGAGGCAATAATACATCCTATTAAAATGGCTGTTGGCAAGCCAATTTGAAGCAGCAAGTGCAACGATGCCCCAGTAATTGCAGCAGTCATAATCACTCCTATGGTAGCCAAAACCATTGCCGGAGCCAGCACTAATTTTAATCGGTCTGCCTGTGTATCAAAACCACCTATGAACAAAATAAAAACCAGGGAAAAATCGGCAATCTGCCTTGCCATCACAAAATTATCAAAATCGACTAAACCTATCCCTTCTCTACCAAACAGAATTCCTGCTAAAAGTGAAATAACCACTAATGGCACACGCCATTTGTTGGAGATTCTTGCTACCAGGATTATTGCCAGGAGGATTAACGCTGCTATTAAATACATAAAGGCTCCTATAACTCACAGATATTTCAGTTACGTCAATTACCAATCTGAACGGCCCTGGTTAAAAATCACCACGGTCTTTTACCTTCAATTATTTGAAGGAAATACTCTTCCCACCTACCCTTTGATATACAAATCGTAAAGGGCATGAAATGGTACCCAAATGTGCCTACAGATATTGCGACATTATTTTAATGCGTATAAAGAGCAAGCAACGGGGTTTCTTTTTTAGCATTTGTATGCTTTGAACGGATTTTTAATATACATTTATTATGCCTTTAAAAGGAACACATTTCAACACCTGCTTCAACTTTTTTTCCGATTTTTTAGAGGTATCCAAAGCAGATATTGACAAGTGTATTATGGCAGGAATAAAACAGGAGATCAGTGAAATTTCGCAGTAGTTTTTTTCTCTGAAAATTATGATTTTATTTTGAATAATGTGACAATAACAATATTTTCCTGTCAAAATACTTATCTGATCTGACTTATCATTCAGCCCAGACTTGTCTTTCCATTATTATCCAGAGCCGACTCCAGTTTTCTGACCGTCTCCAGAATAGCAGCATGGCTTCCCTGTTTGCATAAGATCTGTTTGAATTTATCATTTCGCAAAAGATAAGACAGTCTGGCCAATAGATACAGATGAGAGCGGATTGTTGGACTGATTATGGTAAAGAGCGCAAATACCGGCTTGCCATCCAAAGCCCCAAATTCCACCGGCTCCTGCAGAAAACAAAGCGATACCAATGGTTTAGATACATGCAGTACCAGAGGCATCCTGGCATGTGGAATTGCAATTCCTTCACCTACCGCAGTAGAACCCATTTTCTCTCTGGCCATTAAAACCTTATAGAGAAACTCCGGATCAACGCCATCAGGGATTCTGATAATTTTAACAATCTCTTTAATCACCTCATTTTTGTTAAAGCCCTTAAGCCCGTAAAAAATTCCACCAGCGTCTAGCGAGTCGCTTAAAGAAAGCATTGCCCCACTCTCCCCTTCCGGCTCCTCAAACAATTCTGGTGAAAAATTGATCCTCTTTGCTGTGGCCCATTCTATTATCTCAGTCCTGTTAAACCGATACTGTTCATTTATCTTATAGGCAGGAATATCTCCTTTATTAATCCAACGATAAATGGTTTTTTCAGATATTGAGAAGATCCGCGCGATATCCTGTACTGTTAATTGCATTTGCGACCTCACGGAGCATTTAGAGATTATTATACTTTGAAGGAGTTTGAAAATAATTTTCCGGCATTTCCATAGCAAACCCACACAAAACTGGTAAAACAGGTGATTCTTTTAGCAGACCTTTTCCAGCTCTCGCCTGGATCTCTTATCCAGCCCTTCCATATCCTCTATTATATACTGATTACCCACCACATCCCTTATTAGCACCCCCCCAGCTATCTTCCTTATGGAGGTATATGGATTTTTAATCACAAATCTGCACTTTCCCTTATCGGTTTCCACTTCAAAATAACGATTTCCCTGAAACACCTCTGTACGCACAATTGTATTAATCCTTGGAAGATAATAGCTTTTTTCCAACTCCTCTTCCGCGATTTCTCTGGATAAGGGGTCCAAAACATGCAACCCATCAATGATAAGATACTCCTGATCATTACTGATAAAAGAGATCTCTTCTCCTCTTCCACTCACCGGCCGAGTCCATCTTATCTTTACCTGTACAGCTTTGTTACCGGTTTTTCGGGCAAAAACCTGATCATTTATTTTAAATAATCGGATATCTTCGGTATTGATAGCTTACCCTCCCCACACCACTGACTGTAATGTATTTACACTATTATAGGAACGAACCATTTCCGCATAAATTCCATCAAGCGCTATCAGCTCATCATGAGAACCGGTTTCCGCAATTCTACCATCCGATAAAACCATCAGACGATCTGCATTACGTAAAGTAGACAACCGGTGTGCGATAGCAATTGTTGTTCTGCCCTTTATCAGATTGCCAATCGCCTCCTGAATATGCTGCTCTGTAGAAGCATCCACCGAAGAGGTGGCTTCATCCAAAATAAGTATCGGTGGGTCGAGAAGAATTGCCCTGGCAATGGCAATCCTCTGTTTTTCTCCACCCGATAAACGCTCACCACCCTCCCCTATCATAGTATCGTAACCGTCTGGTTTGCTAACAATAAAATCATGTGCATAAGCCGCACGTGCAGCAAGTAATATCCTGCTGAAAGAAACATCTTCCATACCATAGGCAATATTCTCTGCTATTGTACCATTGAATAGAAATGGTTCCTGCATGACAATTCCTATACTGGATCTTAATTTATCAATCCTGATTTTTTCCAAAGAAATTCCATCCACCAGAATCGATCCGGAATCCGGTTCAAAAAAACGGATCAGCAAATTGATTATTGTACTCTTTCCCGCACCCGATCTGCCAACCAGACCGATTGTCTCTCCTGGTTCTGCCCTGAAAGACAATCCCTTTATTACTTCTTTTCCCCGTTCATAACTGAAATGAACATTACGGAACTCAACCTCCCCCCGAATCTTCTTCACCTCAACACATTTGTCATTTCTATGGTTTTCAGGAACAGTATCCAGCACCTCAAAAATCCGCTCTGCTCCTGAAAATGCATGGGTCATCCAGTTCAAAACCATCGAAAACCATTGAAGAGGGCCATAAAAAAGCCATATATATCCAATAAACGCCATCAGGTCACCAAGTGAGAAACTGCTGCTTTCGTTCATTTTTGCCCCAAAATACCACACCAGAGAAACCCCTAAAGACATGATCCAGTAGATCGTTTCATTGAAACTTCCTGATACAAGCTGAGTACTTACTCTGGTTGAAGCGAGCTGCTCGTTGACATTATTAAAAAGCTGTATGCGGTGTTCCTCTCTCGAACATGCCTTTACAGCTCTAAGGCCATAAAGAGATTCACTCAAAATCGAATGCAAATGCCCTACTATCGTGCCTTCCCTTAAAAAAAGCGGATGCAGCTTTTTCCAGAACCAGCTTGTTCCAAATATCAATAGGGGCAGAGGAAGCATCACAGCAAGCGACAGTTTCCAATTGAGACTCAGCATGATTGCTCCAACCACTATAAAGGTCAGGCTGTTGATAATCAGAAACGGCAAACCGTCAACCAGAAACTGCTGCAATTCTCCTGTGTCATGCATTATTCTTCCCACCAGCTCACCAGGTTCACGCCGGTTGAAAAAACTTAATCTCAGATACTGAAGAGCCCTGTGAAGATTACTTCTGAGATCGGTTACCACTCTGGTACTTATCCATGATGACAAACGGATATGAATCAGCCTGCTTGCCAAATACAAGATACCGGTAATGATCATTGCTCCCACATAAAAGGGAAGCTTCTCCCTGTTACCTCTGCCAATACAATCGTCGATAATGCCTCTTGTCAGATATGGTGGAAGTACCTGCAACAGCACTCCCATAGCAGTGATTAACAACAAAAAAAGTGCTTCTTTTTTGTATGGAAAAGCCAGGGTGACTATTCTTTTAAGAATTTTTATCCTGGGCACACACCGGGGACAGTTGCCCGCCCGTTCAGGCAAAGGAGATCCACATTTCTTACAGAAACTGTCTACTGAACTTTCCGGGAAAACCAGCGGCCTCCCCTTCAGATAATCATTTATCAGACGAACAGTCTTTGTAAAATCCTCAACCAGATGATTGGAGTAGTAGAGCAGATGAAAAAGACCGGTCTCAGTTCTGGCCGATACCCGACCACCACCAATCAGTTCTTCAGTAAAAACCTCCCGCAAATCATCTATATTATAACAGCAGGTTATCTTACTGTGGCATACCACTAACAGATTTTCTATTGTTAGTACCAGATAAGACGTTCCAAACTGACGGTTTTCAGTCAAATCGGAATGCTGAACATAAATAATATTCCCATAACTTTGCAGGATTTTTTTAATATTTTCAGGCATGGATATTAAACAATCCATTCAAATATCTCCAAATTATGTATAAATCTTCATGAGAATCTTATAAGAGCCCTTATTGTCAATATTTGGCCCTTATCAGTGTCTTCTTTTCTCCTTTATTTCTCCCCTTCGAGGGATTAGAGGGTTCATCCTTTGAAGGATTTGTATCATCAAAACAAGCAAAAAAATACGGCAGGACGTTGGAAAAATTGCAGTAACAGAAAAAGAAAAGAGTTTTTTTTGGGGCTTAATAGTTCATAAAGAAGGTTCTTTAAAACGATATCTCCATTATACGACAACTCTAACCCGGAGCTACTGAGAATCCTTATTCATCGTGTAAATGCCAGAGATAAATGAAACCTAAATCGTACATTTCTTTTAAGTGGCTTATAGGTTTATAATTTTTTAATACGTACAGATAACTATTTTTGTCAAACAATGGTTGGATTTAGGTTGTTTAATTTATCCCAAGTGCCTGTATATTAAACTACTGGTTGCTCTGTACAAAAATTCAGGCATGTTTCTAAAAATGGCTTTCCGAATTGAATTACTTATTTTTTTGATATATTTATTGTCAAATACGGGTGCAGATACATAACCAGGATAAACATATTCTGTTAAATCCACTACCATTGCACCCCAACGAGCTTTAAAATCCATCAGACTCTTATTATGTGGATCTGTTCTACCCAAATCAAAAAACTTATATCCCTGATAATGAGCGTTCTTTATACCTTCCCAGTAAATAAAAGCTACAGGCCGATAACTTGTAAAAGAAGTATTCCAACCCATAGCTTCTGCAGATACCCTGTTTCCATATTTGAAAAACATCATGGATACTGCTGGTTGCTTGTTAACTTCAGCAATCAAAAACATAACCTGATCTGAAGGATAAAATGTTTTCCATATCGATTCAAAAAAAACAAGGGGCATTGCCGGTAAAGATAACCGCTTTCTGGTTGTTCTGTAAAGTTGATAAAAGACTTGAACTCCTTTCAGGTCATCGACACTTCGTATTTTTACACCTGATTTTTCAGCATGACTTATGTTCTGCCTCACACAGGTTCTGTGTAATTTTTTGTAAATATCATCGATAGATTGATCAAGATTTATATTGTGGCACTTGTAAACTGTTTTTACTACATACTTTTCTATTGGTATATTTTCTTTCGTTTTAGAAAAAGATACATGTAATTCAATATGATTACTCCTGGTAATATTCATCAGCTCAAGAATTTTTGAATGAAGTACCGACCAATCTTCATCTGAATTCAATAGAGGGTCGCTTAAAGTGGCAAACGGCATGCTTACTAAACGGTTTCCAGTTAAAACACTTTTTACATTACACAAAGGTAATGCGCCACAAATCGGACCATTCACTCCCCGCCTGAGTAAAACAGTACAACATCTTAACTGTGGAAAACTTGATTCAAGAACCTTTATCCAACCACTGGATGAAGTAATCCATCCATGAGGATGTGATTGTACAAATTGATCATATTCATCAAATTCAGATTCTGACAGAAGTGAACAAGATAGTTCATTATTTTTTATTGGCATATTATGCCTCAATAACACTATCACTTATAAATAACTATTTGCCACTTTTCAAAAACTTTTTTTTAAGTTAAGCCATCTTTACTTGACATTTTCGTTATATTACTTTGTTAATTCTTCTTTTTTATACCTATTACAGTGTTTTTTGCTTAAGTATAGCCTTTTCACTGTTTAATTCCAGAGTATTTGTTGTTATTGTTGTTACTTCAGTGCACATATTGAATAAACCAATCAACTGCCAGTCTGGCAACCTCTTCGAGCGCACCAGGCTCTTCAAAAAGATGAGTTGCACCAGTAACAATTTCCAATTTCTTTGCATCAGGCTTCATTGACTGCAATGCGCTTTTATTAAGCTCAATCACCTGATAATCATTACCGCCGACTATCAGCAGTGTCGGAGCAGTAACTTTCTTAAGATGGGCTTCTGCCATATCGGGCCTTCCACCCCGCGACACGATCGCCTTCACTTCCGGCCTGTTAACAGATGCCACCAGCGCTGCAGCAGCCCCTGTACTTGCCCCAAAATAGCCTACTGGTAATTCATTTATCTCCTCGTTTTTATCAACCCATTCGGTTACCGCCCCCAGACGAGCGGCCAATAACTCTATATCGAAACGAAGCTGTGCAGTTATCAGATCGGTGGCCTCTTCTGAAGAAGTAAGTAGATCAAAAAGAAGCGTCCCATAAGCTCCCTTGTTTAAATATTGGGCTACAAAACGATTTCTGGGACTGAACCTCCCGCTCCCGCTTCCATGTGCAAACAATATTAGCCCCTGTGCATTTTCCGGAACATACAAACTTCCTTTGAGCATTACATCCTGATTCATAAGAGGAATATTGATTTCATGCTCTTTCTCTCTTTCCAAAGCCATTTTCTACGCACTCCCGTTTAAATAATTGTCTCCTCCGATCAGGCCATAATTTCTGTATATTGCCAACATTCAAAACAACATTAAATATCCAGAACTACATGGGCATTCCACATTCCTTTATTATTGTTTAGTTGTAACTGATGAAAGGTTACAGCCTTTACATCTGCGGCCAGTCTGTGACGTTGCGGATCAATCAATTCACCTCTGGCAGTGCCTTTAAAAAGAAATTGACCTTTATTTTCTGCTATTTCAGCACTATCCAGCCTTAAAATGAGTCTGAAAGCATCTTTATAATAGATAATCTCCTGAAGCACATCGAACAGAAGAAGATCCAGGGCGATATTTTGTAAATGAATCAGTTTTGATTCCTTTTTTTTTATTGTATCCAGATCTTCCACCATTACATTGACTAAAGCATCCGATGAAACTATAAACAGGTCCCTGAGACTGTCTGCCCAGGCTTCAAATGCAATATCAGCAGTGGCGATTTCTTCCAGATATTTATAAGGCATAATGTTCTATTACCCTTTTATATTTCCTATTGGAGTGAACCGTACTACTGGTCTACAGGTTCCAGCCTCAGATGCGGCCTCTATCACCTCATCGATATTTTTGTACGCAGGTCCAGCCTCTTCAGCAAAACCAGAATATGATGCGGTTCTGGTATAGATACCCTGTAAAGCCATTTTTTTCTGAATTTCCTTGCCCCTGAATAAACGTCTGGCAGCTCTTCTGCTCATCACCCGTCCACTTCCATGAGTAGTGGAATAGAAAGAAGCACTCCCGCTTCCCACTCCCGTTAACAAATAAGATCCGCTTTCCATGCTTCCCCCGATAATTACCGGTTGCCCATAAGGTTTATACTCTTCAGGCAACCCTTCCATCTGTGGCCCAAACGCTCTGGTAGAACCCTTTCGATGTACTATTAACTTCCTTGGAAACCCATCAACCATGTGCGTCTCCAGTTTCGCCGTGTTGTGAGCCACATCATAAACCTGGTTTATCTGCATTTCGGTTTCACTCTTACCGATCACTTCCGAGAATGCCTGCCGGATATGATACAGGATCATCTGTCTATTGGCAAAAGACATATTGATGGCACACTTCATTGCAGAAAAATAGTCCTGTCCCTCCAAAGAATTAAAGGGAGCACAAGCCAGCTCACGATCTGGCAAATAAATGCCATATTTTGAACTCATCACCTTCAAAAAAATCTGCAGATAATCGGTAGCAATCTGATGTCCAAACCCTCTGCTTCCACAATGAAACATGATTGCCACCTGCTCCTCTCTGTTAATCCCGTATACCTGGGCCAGAGACTTGTCATAAACATTATTTACTCCGGCAATCTGTATTTCCAGGTAATGATTTCCGGAACCCAAAGTACCAATTTGATTTATTCCCCGCTCTATGGCCCTTTCACTCACTTTTTGCGGATCAGCACCGCTTACACAGCCTTTCTCTTCTGTTCTGTCCAAATCTTTCTGGACACCAAAGCCCTCCTTTACACAAAAGGCAGCTCCGGATAAAAGAATCTGCTCAAACTGTTTTCTGTTGAATTTGATAACTCCGTGTCCCCCAACCCCGGATGGCACATTATGGAAAAGACGATCTACGATTTTTTGAAGATAAGGTTCTATTTCTTTGTGAGTAAAATTGGTGAGGATAAGACGCATTCCACAGTTTATATCAAATCCGATTCCCCCCGGAGAAATTACCCCATCCTGACTATCGATAGGAGCGACTCCACCTATGGGAAATCCATAACCCCAGTGCCCATCCGGCATACACATTGCATATTTGACAATCCCCGGTAACATGGCTACATTGCAGATCTGCTCGAAAACCCCTTCATCCATCTGGTTTAACAGTTTTTCGGTTGCAAATATTCTGGCCGGCACCCTCATCCCCACTTTATAGCTTCGGGGAATTTCCCAGACAGCATTGCTTATCTTAATTATCTCTGTCGGAGGTGCCATAATCTTTCCTTATGGAGAACATTGAGGAAAAAATGGACGATCAATGTGAAAAATTTTTTTGCACTTGTCTTCTAATGCCTCTTCAGGCTAATATCAATTCATTACGCACATCCAAAACGCCACTGGTGTTTCTGGCAGCGAATTCTGCGGAATAATAGGCGTTCCAGTGTGGAACCTTACCGGTAAGAGTAACAACCCCTTTTTCAACCGCAATGGTGAGAGACTCTAAATCGATTTCCGCCATTCTCTGCAGCGCTTCCCTTATCTGCTGAGCAATGGTGTTATCATCAGAGCTGACAGTTGGCACAACGGTGAGATCATTAATTATTTGGATAACTCCAGAGATATTGGAAATAATCTCCTGGGAACGAATCTTACTCCAGTAAGAATCTACAGAACCATAGAGAGTAACAATTCCTTTGTCCACACTTACTTCAATTAACTCGGAACGGATGTTTCGATCCATTCTGATGGCATTAAGCACATTCTCTGCTATCGTTTCATCTGTGATTAGCGGTCTGTCACCAGGATATCGGATTTTTATTCTGTTATCCACCTGTTTTACACTTTCGATACTTCTGGCAGCCATTTCTGCAGCATTAAGAGCAGCCAGAGAATCAACAGTGCCGGATAAATGAACAGTACCGTTATCAACCTCCACTACTATCTTTTTTGCATCGATACGGCTATCCATCAATAATTGGGCCCTTATCTTGTTTAAAGTCTCTTCCTGTTTTGACATAGCCACCTCTTTTTTTTTCCTGAAACAAAGCTACTAGGTAACCGTGGGTGATAAGGGAGTGGTAGGTTCCTGGCCAAATAACTCCACAAATTCTGCCGGAAGATCATCCAGAATCTCTTTTTTAAGCCCAGCGGTAATTGCCCTGTTAACCATGTTCATCACAGCCCGTGACCAGCTTACCGCCTGAGAATACCTTACCTTCGCCTTCGCTCCAACCCGTTTATAATATTCTTCCAGCGAAAATTGGATACTGTCTGAACTGACTGAGAGATATTTTTTCAACTGATTTGGAAGCTGTGACTGGAATTTGTCGGTAACAGTAGTGTGGAGCCTTTCAGCCAGAGTGGATAAGCTTGCCTCTACCGCAACTTCTGCTTCTTTTATTGAGGGAAAATTTCCGTTTTTCTTAACCCCCTCTATGAAATCCTCATATTGCATCGCTCTCCCCCTGAAAATTGTAGTCAGAGAAGCAAAAAAGCCAGAATGTGCCGGTTTTAACTTTTACAAAAAGCAAAAGGTGAGCCTGATCCTTTATGAAGATGCTTCGGATCACTTCAATTCGATTTAACCTGATTTCAGCAGTTAAGTTGTGATGGATGTAGTCGCGTATCATCCTAAAAACCGCAGTAGGTGACGATGAAGAACCGTAAGATATTGATGCAGAAAGGCTTGAAGTCCTTGAAGGTTTTATCTGCTGGTGATAAGACCGAAAGGACTGAATACCTTTATGCGCAATAGATTACGTGTTATTCGCGTCAATCTACTACGTAATTTAGGTTTAAGTCAATGCTTTCAAAAAGAATAAATTTACAGGAAACAGGGAAGGGTAACAGCGCCCTCTTTTTCAGTAATATTTAAAAATCAACAAACGCCGAAACAATGGTAGAAGGAGTAATAAATTGTGAGTGGAACTGCAGTGCGAAATCGATACCGACCGTTGCCTTCTCAACCTTCTTTACAAAACCAAGTCCTGCACAGAAAGTATTCCAGTTGGTCTTTACATAATTCTCATCTTCACTGCCACCCAGTTTTTTGAAAAACTGTTTTAAATCACGGTCACTGAATGCATAACCCAGCCGTAAAGACAGTATTTTTTTGTAGATATCAATATCCACTGCCGGTTCAAAAGTCAAACGGTCATCTTTCTTTTTATTTACATCCATGGCCAGTCGCACAGAGGAAAGCTGATCTCCTGCAAAAGATAAACCGGCCTCAAAAGTAAATGGCAAATTATAGCTGTTTTCATCAAAACTCTTAAACAGGAATCCGGCATTTCTTATAGCCGCCCCTAAAGTTAAGCGATTTCTAAAAGTGCGATAAAGAATCCCCGCATCCATAGCAACGGCTTTAGCACTGTAAATGATATCGCCATCATTTAATCGGTTATAAAGGCCTTTGAGACTGGTTCCCACAAATAAGTCTTTTCTGATACGGTAACCCCAGCTCATCGCCCCGGTTAAATATTGAGCTCCACCGGTTTTATCGGTAAAGACCGGTTCCCCCTCAAATTCATCGATCACCTCAACTTCAGCATTCACTCCGCAGATAAGAGCAGAAAAAACTCCCCATTTTTCAAAAGAACGGCTGAAAATCACAGGAGAACCCCATACCCCATCCACTATCGTTCTATAACCGATAAAGGCCTGATTTTTATCTACTGTAACCGCTGCAGCAGGATTTGAAAGCACCGCGGATGCCCCCTCTGCTACTGCCATCGCCGCACCAGCCATCGCCGCAGATCTGGCATCATAATCAATATTGAGATTGGGGAAAATCGTAGATTCCGCATTCGCAAGCTGCTGAAGAGAAATGAAAAATGTAACTACTATTCCCAAAAAAGAATTACCAGTGCGAAGTCTCATATCACGAACTCTTTAACATTTCCCTTTTTAAGCGTTGATAGTGAATTGAAAAATAATTCCTGTCATCTATCCTTAACTCAATACTTTGTGCAAGTTGCTCATTTATACCCTCAAAAAGCAGTTTCCATCCTCTATTTCCGGTATTTCGTACAATCAGGCGGGTCAGTTGAGAGCTTTTGTTGTGCACACTGGCAGTAATTTCCAGTGAATCCTGCTTCCATATCAGGCTGGAATTTCTCTTTTCATAAAGCACAGTGTCAGGGATTTTCCCCATTTTATTAAATCTCTGAGGCAGTCTTCCGGTTAATATGCAGATAAAGTCCCTGAAAGTAAGATCATCTGTAGAAATGAATAGAAGCGAGTCAGCAACAGCATCCAGGAAAAAACGGTTCGAATTTTTTCCGTCGCTTATCTCACCCTGTACACTGTCTGCATCGATCGAAGCCACCAGAGCACCAAACGGCGAGTAGGCAGATGCCTTAAAAAGGTCATTTTTGTAGTCGATATCGATAGATCCATTGTATCTACGCCCATCAACAGAAACAGATATCTGACCGAAGCCACGAATCCTTTCATTCATTGTTTCTTTGAAACAGTAAATTGGGTCTGCAATAGAGTAATCCAGTTTAACCGCAGGAGCTTTAGTACAGCAAACTATGGTCAATAGAAGAGAAGACAGAGAAAAAAGTAAAGTTCGAAGGATCATTGTTTCTCATTTTTTTTTAATAATTCTTTAATCCTGGAAATCTTTTCCCTTATTTCCTCCGGATTCTCAAAATTTAACTCCACACTTTTGCGGTATGCTTCAAGTGCTTCTTTTAATCGGCCCTTCTTCTCCAATATTTCACCCAGATGACAAAGAACGGTAGGATCATCTTTGATGTTTTCCACTGCTTTATTGATGTAATGAAATGCGCTATCAAGCTGCCCCAACTGGTAGAATATCCAGGCATAAGAGTCCAGAAATGCTCCATTATCAGGTTCCTGCCTGAGAGCAGTTTCTATCAATATTTTGGAGCTGTCCAGATTGATTCCTTTCTCTGCCCACATGTAACCAAGGTAATTACTTGCTGCAGGATCATCAGGCTGAAGCTTGAGGACTTTTTTAAAAGCAGATGCAGCAGAATCGATCTGTTTTGTCCTCTCAAACGCACTTCCAAGTTCAAACCAGCTATAAACATTGCTGCTATCATACGATATTGAATTTCGGTAACTCTGGATAGCTCTTTCATATTCCTTCTTTAAATTCATTACCATACCATGCAGCTGCCAGGACAGAGGATTATCGGAAAAATCTCTGATAAATCGCTCTGCAACCTTTTCTGCAACATCATAATCTTTCTCCCGAATCGGGATTAGACAGAGCTCTTTCCAGGCATCGTAGAAATCAGGCTTTAATGATAAAACTTTTTCCATTTCGATCTTAGCAAGATCAGTCTTCTTTGCAGCAGAGAAAACAAGGCCCAGATAATAGTGAAGTTCAGGATCATCCAAATCATATTCCAACATGTTTTGTAAAAGTCTCTCTGCTTCTTCATACTGCTTGTTATAATAATAAAGAAGAGAAAGAGTTTTCCCGTAGATCTGGCCGTATGCGCCATTTTTATATAGTTTTTCATAACATACTATTGCCTTGGCAAAGTCATTTCGGCTCATATAAACCTGAGCGATGCTGCGCAAAGCATCCTCATGAAGAGAGTCTTTGGATAAAGCAGATTCCAGCAACTGAAGTCCTGAAGCGGTATCCTTATTAAAGATTTTTGAGCTCCCCATCAGCGCAAGCAGTTGCGCAGTTTCTCCAGAGGTTTCCTTGATGGAGGAAAAAAGGCTGTCCGCTTCCTCAAAGCGTTTTTCGCTGATAAGCAATTTTCCTATTTTTAAGCCAAGCACTGCATCTTTTTGCTTTTCATAAAACTTAAGATAGCAATCGATCGATTTGCTCAGATCACCCAGAGACTCATATATAAGCCCCAAAGTATAAAGCTCCTCTACTTCTTTCTCTTCAATACTTTCCAGTATATCTGCGGCTTTATCCATTTTGCCCATTTTCAGATAGATGGCAGAAACAATTCTTTTTGTTTCCTGGTCCAACTGGCTGTTATTTTTTTCACCCTTAGCCAGAAGAAGAGCCTGAGTATATTTTTCGTTCTGGATATATTTGCGAATCAGTTCATCGCGAAGAAATTTAGAAGTGGGATCCAATTCGTAGGCCATTTCATAAAAGCGAATCGCAGACTGTTCAAGCCCTCTACGTTCAGAATCACGGGCTTCAATAAAATATTCATGAGCTCTTGCTACTGAATTCTGCTCCGGAGGAGTTTCCAGCGCGGGGTGAATAACAGGGAATGAGTGAGACACACAACCTGTTATCGCCAATGAAAGAAACAGAAGGGGAAAAAAACAGAAAAATTTTAGAGAGTGCACATATAACCTTTCCGGTCTGGATCATTTCTAAGTACGATCAGGTTTGTTCTTTATTAAACCTAATTTCCGCGCTTGGTCGGATTCAGCATCCAACTACGGAATTCAGGTTAAAAAGTAATTAGCCATTACTTTTTGCGAATCACAGATACGACCAGATCTATCTTTGAATCCAGAAGAACACTGGAACCTGGAGCAGCCGATTGAGATATGATCGTGCCAGGAAGAAGATCCGGATTGTTTTTATACTCAACCTTTCCTAAAACCAGTCCGCTCTCCTCGATTTTCTTTTTTGCAGAGCCGATACTTTCTCCCACCAGATTTGGAACTTCAGCATGAGTAGGTTTGGGTCCTTTGGAAACATAGAGATCCACCTCCATCTCTCTGGAAATAGTTGTTCCACTGGCCGGAAATGCATCAACTACTATATCCACAGCTTTTTCCGCTGAAAATACCTTTTTTACATTCCCCAGAGTGAACCCATGTTTCTTAAGCTCAATTCTGGCCTGGCGTTCCGAAAGATTTCGCACATCCGGGATAACAGCAATTTCTTTTCCTTTACTAAGCACCAGTGCGATTTTTCGTCCTTTTTTAACCTTTTCTCCTTTTTCAGGAAATTGATTGATCACATGCTGTTCGGCCACCTGGTTATCATACTCTCTGCTTCGAATCTCAGTTAAAAGGCCTGCCTTAAAAAGCTTTTCTCTGGCGGTTTCATATTCCATCCCTGCGACATCAGGCACTTCGACTATATCCCTGTTCACACCTACAATACCGGGCATAATCAGACGATCAACAATCACTATTCCACTAATAGCGGCGACGATACAAACAATAATTGCTCCTGGAAGTATATATCTCCAGAAAGATCTGAAGGGGATATTAATCAGAATACTTTTTTTCATTCAGCCAAACCTTCATCTTTCTATTCTCACAATAATTTTTGCAAGCAATAATCTGTTCAGATTTATTGGAGAAATATTCTCATCTCTAATGATCACGATGCAATTTTTCCCCTAAAAAAATAATCAATACAGTATTGAGCATTCCTGACCTTAAAATCAAAAAAATAATATGGTAGTTGCAGGAATGCTAAATGAGTCAAATTTTCTGCAATTATTCTTGAAGATTAACATGAAGTGGCAGATCATCAACAGAAAGCAAGCCCAATGGTGGTGGAGGCTCAGGTTTGGTTGCCAGATAAAAAATAAGTGCTCCTAAACCGACTACCCCTACTCCAGCAGAAGATAACAGAATGATTTTTTTAGTGTTATCTTTAACGATGTACTTATCGACCTTTGAAGGATCGGTAGTCCATTTAAAACTGAAAGACACAATGCTGAATTCGTCATTCACGTGGATCTCAGGTATAGCTTCCATATTAAATATTACCCTTATCCTGTCCCGCCACTCCGGTTTCAATCCACGAATATCTTTATTTATATCGATCTTTCCCTCTTCGATGGTGAAGCCCTTAATTGGCAATTCCGTAATTGAAGGAACCGGGGAAGTTCCGGTTTTGGTATCATGGAATTCAAAAATTACATTATTTTCGCGAGGCTTAATCTCCCAGAAATAGCTGGAAGGCTTGTCCCGAAAGATAAAATAAACTGAAACCAGCTTTTCATCAGAAGTCTCACCCTGCTCAGTGGTGATTTGAATGCCTTCAATAATGGCATTTTGCACTACATTTTCAACAGAACTTTCAGATCCATAAGTATCTGAATTGTAATCTTTTTTGGGCTCGTTCTGAGAGGGTAAAGGAGAAGGTGTACTAGTCTGTGCTGGTGGCTCTGAGGGCGGCTCTTGTTGTTCTTCCGGCATATCCCATTGAATCTCATTATCCTGATTAATCATTTCTCCGAAGGGATCTCCACCAAAGGGATCCGTTCCATTTTCAGATTGAGATTCTACATTAGAGTCCTGTGCCAGAACTGACACCTGAAAAGCAGGTAACCAGATTAACAAAAAGCAACTAATAAGCTTAAACGATAAAGTTTTCATTATGTACCTCAGATTATCGATTTCAGAAAAATACCCTATAATGTCCATGAAATCAAGTCCCTTATATAATAATAACAAGAAGACAGTTCCATTTTCTATTCTTTGGCCCGGTACCATATTTTTAATTGCCCCAGTCAAAGCTTATATTAACAAAGATAATCCTGATTTCCGCGGTGGGTTGGGTGCATTCAACTGCGAAATTCAGGATAATAGTTAACTTTCTGAAGCAATGCCTTGAATAGCTTACCTTGAATACTGGTAGCTTAAATAAGAATTAAAATGTACATATTACTGCTTTTATTGCTCTGTTATTCGATTTTTATTCTGCGTTTAATACTATCGTTATTATACTCAAAGCCTGCAGTTGTTGAGAAAAAATCTCTTCATCCGGTATCAATCGTAATTCCATTCAGAAACGAGCAAAAACACCTTAAAACTCTTCTGCAATCCTTACAACAACAGTCTTACAGCGGACAGTACGAAATATTGCTTATCAATGATGGCTCTACCGATCAATCGGTCAAAATAATTAATGAATTTAAAAAACACATTGCAATTGAAATAACAGTTCTTGATTCCCCATACGATCCAGGCCTTGGACTGACCAGTAAACAACAGGCCCTGGACTTTGGCATCGATAAGGCCAAATACGAATGGATCGCCTTAACCGATGCTGATATGAAGCTACTGCCTGAGTGGCTAAATTCACTGATGATTAGCTCTGGTAAAAACACAGATATGGTATTCGGACACACTGCCATTATTACTGACAACAAGGTATTCACTCATATCCAGGCATTTCAGCTTGAATTCCTCTTCTCTGCAGCATATACATTTTATAAAGCCGGAATTACCGGTTCCTGTATGGGCAATAATATGCTTATTTCGAAACAGGCCTATCAAAAAG
Source organism: uncultured Fibrobacter sp. (assembly GCA_964472925.1). Classification (GTDB taxonomy): domain Bacteria; phylum Fibrobacterota; class Chitinivibrionia; order Chitinivibrionales; family Chitinispirillaceae; genus JAAYPC01. The sequence goes on from CAYYNL010000005.1 coordinate 30,373, forward strand.
CAGGTGGTCAGAAAGAGATAGGATATAATATGGTAGAAGATCGTGCCCTGCTGAATCTTTTCAGTCAGAAGAAAATGCATATTTCCTCTACAGACCCGTTCCTGCCACTTGCGCTAACCTATCCATGTGAAAGCTGGTATCATTTTTTTCATCAGTTTAAAAGATGGGCAAGAGGGGGATTTGCCCGGCACTCCAATCTTTTTTTTATCGGACTTCTTTTTTCTCTGCAAAATGTGATGCTGTTATTAACCTGCCTCTCAGTTTTACCTCAGACACTCACTATCATCACTATTGGCAATTTCCTTCTGACCTGGCTTTTTACTGCAATCAGTTTCGCAAAGATCAGATCATCTCAGAATTCTATTTATTTCCCCTTCTTTTTGCTTTTTCTTTTATTTGAAACGATTTTGTTTTTATTGTCATTCTTTTCCAGAAGCGATATTGAGTGGAAAGGGCGAAAGCTAAATCGTTGATGAAACCGATCCTGTTACATTATTACATTACCAACAGATGCAACTGCAGGTGCGTTTTCTGTCAGATCTGGCAAGAGACACCAAAAATTGATGCAAAAGCTGCAGATGTAGTTAAGAATCTGATTGAAGCCAGAAAAGCAGGTTGCAGGTTTGTCGATTTTACTGGTGGAGAACCACTTCTTCACCAGGAGCTTCCACTATTTCTTTCGGAAGCAAAAAAACTGGGATTTGTTACATCTGTTACTACCAACTGTCTCCTATTTCCAAAAAAAGCTGAGATGTTAGCAAATAAGATTGATCTGTTACATTTCAGTATCGATGCAGATAATTCCGATCTTCACGATAGGTTAAGAGGTGTACAATCTTATTCTGCTGTAATTGAGAGTATAGATATTGCAATTAAACACCGTCTTTATCCTGACCTGCTCTTTACCTACACAAACGAAAACATTGATTCGTTTGAAGGAGTTTACAGGTTGGCAAGAGAAAAAAAACTGATGGTAATACTGGACCCGCTCTTCAGTATCAATGGTATTGATAGTATAAAGGGTTCCACACATCAGAAGGCGCTGGCATATTCCAGAAAACAAGGGGTTTACCTTAATCAAGCGCATCTGAAAATCCGACGCATGGGAGGAAATCATATAAGAAACCCTCTTTGCCGTGCAGTAGAATCTACAATAGTGATTTTACCAGATAATCGGCTGGCCCTCCCCTGTTATCATCACCGGGAAGCCTTTATACCTCTTAATGATGGTCTGGGAAATAAATTAAAATCCGATGTACGAAAAGATGCACTTCGCAGACAGGGCAGATATGGCTTTTGTGAAAAATGCCACATCAATTGTTACTTTGATCCTTCATATATGTACATGCGTAATTCTCTTTTTATGCTTTCGATAATTTCCAAATTTCATTATTCATGGAAAAAGTATGTGATATACAACAGACCATGGCCTATTTTCAGATAGTCTGAAAAAGCCTCATCACTATTCAATTAAGTTCATTAAAGTTGATGTCATAAAAATTATTGGCATATTATCAATGTAATTCTGTTGCTTATGTTTTTTTTCTGTATTAATTTATTAAGCATCTTTGAAGGGCTGTTGTAGAGGTTTTTTCTATTTGGTGAGCAGTTTAATCGAATAAATTATATTTTAGTAGTGGAGACAAAAAAATGAAACATCCTAATCATACAATTTCATTCTTTACTTTGCTACTATTTTTCTTTTTTCTTTACTCAGAAGCAAAGATTATCAGAGTTCCTTCTGATGCAGCTACTATCACTGCTGCCCTCACCTCAGCCAATAAAAATGATACAGTACAAGTGGATCCAGGTTTCTATAAAGAGCATATCTTCGTACCGGCATCAGTTGTACTTCTTTGTAAAAATCCTTTAAAAGCAGTAATTGACGGTAATGGACGCGGAACCATAGTAACCATGGGAACTTCATCAACAATCTGTGGATTCGAAATCAGAAATGGTACTATTGGGGTCTTCTCTACTTCTTCCAATACTTCTATTACACAATGCAGAATCATTTTTAATCAACAATCGGGAATAATGTGCGTGGGTAACCTTCCCCGTATAGAAGATAACATAATCGCCTACAACAGGGGATCAGGAGTTCAGGGATGGGATGTCAGGTCAACTGCTTCTTCAATTAATCATAACACCATTGCCTTCAACGCCAACCACGGAATTTCTCTTGGGGGGGCCTCAAGTATAATAGTTGAAAACAATATTATTTCCAATAATGGAATGTATGGCCTAAAACCTTCCAATGAAGAGGTCAGGGTCTTAATGGTCAATAATAGTTTTTTCCAGAACGAGCAATTTTCTACTGCTTTACCTTCCGATAACTTTTCTTTTGATCCGATGTTTAAAGATCCGATACATCTGGATTTCTCTCTGAACAAAGAATCCCGCTGTATTGGCCGAAGTACTGATAATCAAGATTTAGGAGCACGAATTGTTTATTAAAAAAAATCACCATAAACCGGGGAGCATTTTTATGGGTAAGTATTTAGTTGACAGGGCATATAAGCTGTGTTTGGCACTTGCAGTGGGGCTTTTAATTCCGGCTGCATCGCTTGCAGTTTCAATTCAAGTGCCCTCGATGGGTGTGAAATCCATTTCAGAAGCCATGACGAGAAGTAAAAGTGGAGATACAATCTGGGTCGCTGACGGAGTGTATAAAGAGCACGTTTTAATTGCACCTGGAGTCACTTTGATGGCTCGCTCTACTTTCAAAGCGGTTATTGATGGCGGTGGCAGAGGAACGGTAGTTACCATGAGTAAAAATACTACTATCTCCGGTTTTGAGATTCGAAACGGAACGATTGGTGTATTCTCTAATAGTGCTGGCAGTGCTATCATCTCCTGCAGAATAGTTAAAAACTGGCAAACAGGAATAATTGTTGTGCGTCAGTTGCCTCTGATTGAAGATAACATTATTGCCTTTAATCGCGGTTCTGGATTTCAAGGTTGGGACGTACGCTCAACTAATGCGTCAATAAATCATAATTCCATCGCTTACAATGGAAACCATGGTGTTGCAATTGGAGGAAATTCGGAAATAATTCTGGAAAACAATGTAGTGGCTTTTAATGAACGTTTTGGGTTGAAGATACTTTCCAATGCAGAAAGAATTCAGGTTTCCAATAACAACTTCTACCGGAACCTGCCAAACCCCCGCCCGGTCCCTTCAGGAAACTTTTCCTTCGACCCGGCATTTATGTCTCCACGAACCAAGTTGGATTTCAAGTCTGACCCTGTACAGTGCTGTAAAGCAAAAGGCACAGACGACCAAGAATTAGGTTCCAGAATAACATATTAATTTTAAGGAAGATAACATGATTAAACCTATATATCGTTTATTCAGAATTAAATTTCTGATATTATTATCTATTTGCAATGCCGGCTTCATTTCACAACTATTGGCAGATGGTTATCCAGGTGAGCACCTGGTTACTCCACGCTGGCACTACCTTTTCTCTTCCCGTTCAGCATTGATTAACCCTAGCTTTATCAATGAAGAGAACTATTTATCACTTAAATATGCTTTCAATTCAACTCTCACTGAATTTCAGATTCATGAGTTATCCGCAGTATATCCTATCGGACTTTATCAGGCTGCAGGAATAAATTTTACCACTCAAAATGTCAAACCTTATGATCGCACCGATAGTACTGGTAATGTATTCGGTTCACAGATTGTAGATGGTAAGAACTACATAACTCTTACTTATGCTTATAACCTTTGGAAAGGTTTAACTCTGGGTGCAAATGCCACTACCGGCATTGTTTCCTTTGATGGTGAAACGGTTTTAGGATTTGGTTTTGATTTTGGCTTATCCTATAAACTTCTCACTCATCCGGCTATAGGTACCCATGTGCTCGGTGCTTCATTACAGAACATTGTCTTTGTCGGTGATGACAAGCTGCCCATGACTTTCAGAGCATCTCTGAATTCAACCTATTGGGAAAGGAAAATTGAATCTACTATCGATTTCGCCATAAAAGATCTTGTCTCCGATAAAAATCAATGGGTTAAGGACTCAGCACCTTCTCCAGAGATCGAATTAAATGCAAAGCTTGGCGGATGGATCATGAGGTTTGTTAATCTTTACGGATTGATCAACTTTTCCGATGAGGGTATAGAAGGCCTCGGGTTCGCAGGCGGTCTGAATCTTCCCTCAATCTATAACGGACGCGATGTTTCCTTTCTTTTTCAATACATGACAATTGACGATAAAGAAGAAAATAATGAAAATGTTTCCAGTGTCACTTTGTATGGACGTATTGATGTCGGTAAACATCGTGAGGAAATCTATGCCCGCAGAATGGCAAAAAGATTTGATCTCAGACCTAATGATCTTTACACAAAAGCTATCGAACTATATAACCAGGGCCACTATTGGGATGCCAGAAGCCTGTTTACCGAACTCTTTGTTGAATATCCGGATTTCCCCAAAAACGATTGGGTAAGCTACTTTATCGGAAGCTGCCAGGAAAATATGGATATGGGTATCACTGCAGAAAAAGCCTATCTGAAAACAAAAGAGCAGTATTCCAAAAGTTCAGCAGTTCCCTTTGCAGATCTGGGTCTGATGAGAGTCTATTATCGTGACAATAAATACGATGCAATTGAAAAACAGTTTAATGAACTCAATAAACTCGGTGTTCCAGATTCTATCAAATACCATGGCTATTACTACATGGGACAGGCAGAGCTCAAGCAAAGCAACTTTTCAAAAGCCAAACAACTTTTCAACCTTATTCCAGAAACCCATCCGGATTTTCCTTTTGCTCAGCACTCTGCTGCAGTTGCAGATGCTATGCAGGATAATATAGATGGGGCACTCTCAAGTCTTGAAAATGCAATTCAGTATAGTCCTAAGACTAAGGCCCAGAAAGAAATCATCGACCGTTCATTCGTTTTCTTGGGTTATATATTCTTTGAACAGGTTGCTGCACAGGAAGGATCTCTGGCAAAAGCCGTAACTGCTTTGCGTAGCGTCGATAAGAGCGGTTCCTACTATCAGGATGCTCTTCTGGGATTGGGATGGACAGCTCTTAAAGCACGCCAATGGGCAGATTGTGACAAAGCTGGAGCTGAGCTGGTTTCTATTGCCACCAACCCGGTTTTAAAAGCAGAAGGTCTGCTTTTACAGGCTTATGCCGCTTCCATGAACAAAAACTACAGTTCTGCTGTGACCTTCCTGAAATCTGCTTCAAAAGAGTTAAATGGATATAATCCACCACAGCAATCTGAAGTTGAAGTTATGAAAGCAAATTTTTTCAATTTATCAGAAGAGTATAATGTACTTGCAGAAAAATCCTATGAACTGGCCTCTGCCAGACAATCTGCAATTGTGGCGAAATCTATGGACAGTCTTCATACTCTGCAAAAAGAATTTCAAACTAAAATCAATGATTATTACAAAAATATGAACAACTTTACCCGCAACTCATTCTTTGCTCGCAACGTAGAAACGGTAAAAGAAGATGTAGAGTATGCGTTGGCTAAATTTGAAAGATCTGCAAATAGATCTACAATTCAGGAAAAGAATGCTGAAATTGATGAGGAACTCAATAAGCTCAAAGAAGAGCTTAACAAAGAGCTTGACAGTGGAAGTGGTACCAATGAATCAGGTCCAGCAGAGGGAACTGAGGATTTAGAAGGTACAGAATAAGAATAATCAATTAACCACTCTATATGGAAAAAGCCTCTCACAAAATGAGAGGCTTTTTTTTTCTTTTTAGAGCACTCGCAACAAAGATAAACTGAGCAGATTGCAGCAAGCCCCCTTAATAAGAGTAGATGCTTCTATCAGGAGATTTTGCTAACAAAACCACAAACCTAAATTCCGCAGTTGGATGTGGCGTATTCGCGTAACCTATTGATTGCTAAGCCAATCAGGTGTTTCGACTTTATCACCTTGCCGATAAAGCCTTCAACACCTTCAAACCTCATCAATTCAATATGATACGCGACTACATCCACCCCAACTGCGGAAATTAGGATAAAAATAGTTGTGAGGTTCAGAAATTCGTAGGTCCCTTAGTGTTCAGTGTGCGATTCTCCAATTAGCCCCTATCCCGGCATCTACTCTCAGCGGAACAATTAAAGGATAAGCAGTACTCATTTTCTCGATTACCCATAGCTTAACCTGCTCTGCATCTTCTTGTGGAACTTCAAAAACCAGTTCATCATGAACCTGCAATATCATTCTGGCTTCTTTACAAATGTCCTGAATTTCCCTGTGAATGTTAATCATAGCTATCTTGATAATATCGGCAGCAGTGCCCTGTACAGGTGTATTAATGGCAGTTCTCTCTGCTGCTTCACGGATATTACGGTTTGCAGAGTTAATCTCCGGGATAAATCTTCTTCTTCCCAGCAATGTCTCGGTATAGCCTAGCGCCCTGGCATTTTCGATTGCACTTTCCATGTATTTTTTTATGGATGGAAACTGAAGAAAATACTCTTCAATAAACATTTTGGCTTCTGCAAAGGGAATTCCCAACTGTCTTGAAAGATTAATTGGCCCCATACCGTACATCAGACCGAAATTAATAGTCTTGGCAGTTCGGCGCATCTCTGCAGTAACCATTTCTGGAAATACTTTGTAAATAGCTGATGCAGTCAGTGCATGAATGTCCTGATCCTCATTAAAAGCCTGAATCAAAAATGGATCATTCGAGAGCTGAGCCAGAATTCTAAGTTCGATTTGAGAATAATCTGCACTGATCAGAACTTTATCATCCGAAGCAATGAATGCCTCTCTTATTCGCTTCCCCATCTCAGTACGGACCGGAATATTCTGTAAATTTGGATTAGTGCTGGAAAGTCTTCCGGTTGCTGTCACCGCCTGGTTAAAAGAAGTGTGCACTCTTCCGCTCTCCGAAAGAATCTGCATCGGAAGTGCATCTATATAGGTAGAGAGCAATTTCTGAATTTCTCTGTATTCAAGGATCTTTTGTACTATCGGATAATCTGGTGCCAGTTTTTCCAGTACTTCCACGCTGGTTGATTGGGCACCTCCTTTGGTTTTCTTTACCCCAGGCAAAGCCAGTTTACCAAATAATACCTCAGCTATCTGTTTGGGAGAATTCAGATTCAGTGTCTCTCCAGCAAGTTCATATATCGACTCTGAAAGCCGATTAAGCTCAAGACTGTATTCAATGGAAAGTTCTTTAAGAAATTGGACATCAATTTTTACACCCTGCCACTCCAGATCTCCCAGAACCGAAATCAGAGGCATTTCAATGCTCTCAAACAGACTTTTACAGTTGGTTTCCTGTAGTTTATTGTCAAATACTTCTCTGAGGGCAAGAATAGCTGATGCAACCAGGCCAGAATAGGTACTAATGGAATCTATGGGAACTTCTTTTAAAGAAATCCTGGATTTACCGTTTCCAAGAATTGAATCCAGTTTGCCAATATCTTTACTCAGATACTCTGAAGCCAGAATATCAATGTCATAATCTCGTTTTCCTGAATCGACCAGATAAGCTGCAATCATTACATCAAACCAATTATCCTGTAAAGAGATTCCATGGTTCTTGAGGACCTGAAAGAAATATTTCAGATTGTAACCACTCTTTTTGATTTTTGGTGATTGAAGAACTTCTCTTAAGCTCGATAAAACCACAGATAATCCAATATTAGCACTATGAGTATGTGCAATGGGAATGTACACCGTTTCTTTTTGAGAAACAGCTATGGAGAGCCCTACAATCTCGTTTCCACGAGCCTGATCTGTACTGAATCGAATATCTATCGCCATCTCTCCAGTAGTAGCTATGGAGTCGGCTAATTCTTTCAACTGTTCAGTTTCTGTGATAACAGAAACTACAGTCTTTTCCTTTGTAACACTGCCAAAGAGAGGATGGCGTATAAGGGATGTAAATTCCAGTTCCCGGAATAAAGAGATACACTGAGGCAAGTCAAAGGGCTTTCTTAAAAGCCCATCAAGCGGTATCTCAAAATCCACATCTTCCTTCAGGGTCGCCAGTGTTTTACTTATACAGAGCAGTTCACGGTTTTGCTGTATTTTCTGAATGAGTTTTTCACTTTTGAGAACTGATGGATTTTCCAGTAGATTATCTACACTTCCAGCCATCTCCAGTATCTTAATCGCAGTTTTGGGGCCTATACCCGGTACTCCTGGAATGTTGTCTGATGCATCACCGATAAGAGCCAGATAATCTAATACCTTCTCAGGACCGACACCAATTTTTCCCTTTACATCTTCGGCACCCAGCATCATTAAAGCCCCACTTCCATCAGGTGCAAGCATTTTCACATGCGGGCCGATCAGTTGCATCAGATCCTTATCTTTAGTCACAATAAATACATCAAAGGACTCCTGAACGGCTTTTCTGGTAAGTATAGCAATAAGATCATCAGCTTCCAGCCCGTCCTTCTTTATGACAGTGATGTTTAATGCCTCGATTAGTTTGTTAATCAGAGGAATCTGTGCTTTCAGATCATCTGGCATCTCTTCACGGTTTGCTTTGTATTGAGAATAGATTTCATGACGGAACGTCGGTTTGCTGCTATCAAGTGCCACAGCAATATAAGGACAGCAATAGCTTTCGATTAAACGGACCAGATAATTGGCAAAACCAAAAACTGCGCTGGTAGGTTGGCCTTTTGAATTAATAAGTGGATTTTTTACAAAAGCATAATATGCCCGATAAACAAGGGCATATCCATCTATTAAAAATAATCTTTTATCAGTCATAAAGAGATCGGATCAGAAATGGAAGTGAAAAGAATTAAATCTGAAATGAACTTTTTTCCTTAAACCTAAAAACCGTAGTAGATTGACGCGGATAACACGTAATCTATTGCGCATAAAGACTTTCAGTCTTATCACCAGTAGATAGAACCTTCAAGGACTTCAAACCTTTCTGCATCAATATCTTAAGGTTCTTCATCGTCACCTTCTGCGGTTTTTAGGTAAATGAAATTACTATGGAAACAAAAACAATCGCTTCACCAGGAGTTCGTTTCAGGTTTAATATATGTTCTGGCAAATTTATTTTTTTTTGATTTTTCTTTTTGGCTTGTGAACTTTTTAGAACCAATTCCAAATTACAAATCTTAGATTCCATATAGAAAAAGAAGGAAGAAAATTTACAAAAAAAATCCAGATCCGAAACTCAAAACAGGATAGAAAGCTCCATTTTTGTTCTTTTGTCGATTGAATTTTGAATAATTGGTTCTGGGCCGCAAACCTATAGGGCTCTATGCAGTTCATATCAACCAATCTTCTGACCCAGGCTGAAACTACTCTGGTATAAACAAATAATCTGGTAAGAAATAAGAAAAAAATCGATGAAAGAACCTGAACTAATACCTAATCAGATAGCCTGCAAATAATAAGAAGCTTCTACCTTCCTATTTTTTGTTTAGATTTTTTTCATATTACTTCTGATCCGATATTGTTTGGTACTGGTTCCTGTTTTTTCGATTTGATATTATTAAGTTATTTTTTTGTCATCTGATACCTGATTAGTTACGATATATATTGGAAGACATAGAGTAGATCTGTCTTGCTAAAAATGTGGGCTCATTTCTATATTAGAAAAGATTCATCAGATCATCCTATAAATTATCGAGGTATTTTATATGGGAAAAGAAATCTTTGTGGGTCGGTTGTTACTTAAGCGTTTTTTTACTGAACTGTTGGGTAAGCTTCTGGATGACGGGAAAGAAAGTCGCACTTTTCTTCAATTTAAAAAACAAAAAGATCCTAACCTTAATTATCCCCACATTCTTCTTTTCCATGGCGGTTATGGACTGGGGAAATCTACCGCTTTAAACTACTGTATTCAAATCGCCAAAGACTTCTGTGATGAGTCTAAAAAACCGTTAAAAATCATAAAAATCGACTGGGAAGACTGGTACTATAAAAACTGGAGCCTGCCATCCAATAACATAGAACTAATGAAAGCGCTTCATGAAATCTTCTCCGCTAAAAATACCGGATTCTCCAGTTATTTTTCCAGATTCGAAGATCTTCACTCCAAAGTGAAAAAAATCTCTTCCAAAGCAAACGAACTCATCCGCAACGAATGGAAAAGAGATACTCTGGATTTAGACTCAATGGAGCTTTCGGAAGAAGAGCAGATTAAGATCTTTCTTCAGAAAAAAATTCCAAAACAGGATCTTGAAATACTGGATAAGTCGGAAAACAAACTGGCCGAAATACTTATAACAGGGCTCAGAGAAGCAAGCAGCGAGACCGCGATAATGCTGGTTATCGATAATTATGAATATCTTCAACAAGATATGGAAAAATGGTTCAGATCCGAATTTTTATACAGGCTTTGCGATCTTCGTCTGGTAGCCATAGTTTCCGGCAGTGGTCCTTTTCTAAGGGATTATCGGAATGTTTTTCCCGAAGAGCAACTGCATACAGTAAATTTTTCTGACATTACCCTAAGCAAACTGGACATTTTACAGTTAGCAACCAAAAGCCACATCAGCATCACTGAGACAGATGCCGAAAAAATCGAACGATTAACTGGCGGTATCCCCCTGGTGGTCCAGGACCTTTTCAGCTACGCTGTAAAAGGAGCAGAAATCAGTGAACTTCTGAATGAAACTGATACTGAAGATTTTACAACAGATAAATTCACCGCAGACATAGTTACGCGGTTTTTGAAGCACTGTTCTGATTCATTAGTCAGAGACCGGATTTTTCACCTGGCAATGACCAAGCAATTCAATACTGCACTTTTTGCCGCACTATGGCAGATAAAGACATCAGAAGTCAACCCCATCATGAAAAGTCTCTCCGAACAATTTGCCTTTGTCAGCGATAACCGGATTCATTCCCTGATCAGAGCCAGCCTGATAAATTATCTGCATCAGGAGCTTTCAAAAGGCTCCTCTTCTTCCATGTCCCAATTTTTCAGTCATTATACATCGGTCTGTGCAGCCCATTTTTCCGATCAGCTAAATCAGCTTCAAAAATCGATACTATCATCTGAAATACTGTATTCTGAGAAACATTACTGTGATGCCCTGATCGGTTATTACTGCAGTCTTATGTGGTCAGATCCACAAGCGGTCTTCAGCTCTTTACCGGGCACGTTCCTGGAACTTGTTCATTTCAATGTTAATTTTGCTACTCAGCTTCTCTGGCATATTAGTGAATTCAGAGATGTTCTGTCCCAACAGTATACTGATTGTCTGGACATTCTCTACAGCGGAATCATCTTGGCTGACCAATCATTGGTAAGCAGCAAAGTCCCGGTTCAACCGGATGAAAATGCTGTCATAAGTTTTCTGGAAAGCAACATGGAAAGGATGAATGATTTCCAGCGTTCGCTTCTGTTCCACAAAAAAGGTGAACTTCTTATCCGCAGCAATGACTTTTCTGCTGCCAAGACATTCCTGGACAAATCATTTTCTCTGATGGATTCCACTTCTCCACGTGAAATTCTCTATGAAGACTATATTCAGATTGCAGATGAGTTCTCAAAAAACAGCGAGTACCAGCTTGCAATAGAATCGCTTAACAACGCAGTTTCAATCTGCTCTGACAATTACCTGCCCTGGTTTGATCTGGGACTATCCTGCTTTAAAATAAAGGACTATCATAATGCAATAGCAGCCCTTTGCAGATCAACCGCAATAAATCCTGATTTCCAGGATACCTGGTACTATCTGGGATTGTGCTATGGAGCAACCAACGATCATGAGCAGGCCGTGGCCTCTTTTGTAAAGGCAATAGAAAAAGGCCCGGAAAGCAGCGATATCTGTTTCAATTTGGCACTGTCACTGGAGAAAACCGGTAACAATTCCGAAGCGGTTAAGAAATTTCAGAAAGTAGTGGAACTGGATCCGGATAATGTTGATGCCTGGTATAAAATCGGCCTTCTCAATTCCCTGCTGGAACATTCCGATCAGGCAATCTCCGCATTTCAGAACGCAATTTCCATAAATCCTGATTTAATTGAAGCACATTGTGCTTTAGGAAACGAATTCAAAAAAACCGGTAAATACAAAAATGCAGCGGAATCCTTTGAAAACGCTGCAAAACTTAATGAAAATGATGCAGAACTGTGGAATCAGGTTGCTTCCTCATGGTTTTCTGCCGAACAAAATCAGAAAGCAATCGATTCTGCAAGAAAATCCATCGCATTAAAGGAAGATTCGGCTAAACCCTGGGTTATAATTGGTCACGCCTTCACTGCACTTGGAAATTTTTCAGAAGCAAATTCAGCTTACACCAAGGCTTCGGAAATCGCTCCTGATGATGCTTCGGTCTGGGTGAATCTGGGCAACAATTTTTATGCGCAAAGCATGTACGAGGAAGCGATAAATTCATTTAAAAAAGCCGTATCCATTAATCCCTCACAGGAAGGAACCTGGTTTAATCTTGGTTTAGCCTACAGGGTCATGGAGCAATACGATGAGTCACTTAAAGCATTCGAAAAAGCCATAAATCAGGAGCCCTCAAATCCAGAGTGCTGGTTTCAGAAGGGACGCACTCACATGATACTTAATCAGTTTGAGAAAGCCGCAGAATCCTTCAGCAAAACTGTAGAGTTTTCCCCCAATTCACATGATGCCTGGTACAAAAGAGGATTGGCCTTTGCCAAATGCTCCAATCATCCCCAGGCTATAGAATCGTTTGTCAAAGCCGCGGAGCTATGGAGTACCGATCCTGATATATGGTTTAATATGGGCCTCTCCTATTCTGCTATTAATAACCATTTTGATGCAGTAAAATCTTTTCAGGAAGCATCCAGACTCGCTCCCTCAAGACAAGAAGCCTGGTATAATCTGGGTCACAGCTTTCAGTTGTTAGGCCAGTTCCAGGAAGCAATTAATGCCTTTTCCAAATCTCTAGAGTTGCTCCCCGATCACCTCTTGTCCTGCTATAATCAAGGTGTGTGTCTGTACTATCTGGCCAATTACCAGCAAGCTCAGAGTGTTCTTCAAACTGCCGTTAATCTTCAACCGGATCATAGCGATTCTCTTCTTTTTCTTGCACTCACCTGCCACGCTCTGGGAAATTATCAGGAGGCCATCAATTATTATCTCAGAGTCACAGAGCTCAAACCGGATTCATCCGATGCCTGGTTTAATATGGCCCTGGCTTATCATGCAGCCAATGATTATGACAAAGCAATAGAAATCTATTCTGAAACAGTAAAACGTTGGCCGGAAAACAGCACCGCCTGGTACAATCTGGGGCTGGTGTTCCATGCCAGAAATGAATTGGATAATGCGATAAGAGCTTATTGTCAGGCTACCAGTATAACTGAAGACCGTCCAGAAATCTGGTACAGTCTCGCTGCTGCTTTCCACTCTCAGGAACATTACGGAGAAGCTATCCAGGCTTACAGAAAAGTCACCAAGCTCTCACCAGAAAATATTGATGCTCATCTGAATTTAGGTCTGGCTTACTTAGTCTGGGGTGATTACGCCGATGCTGTCGATTCCTTTAATAAAGTCATAAAACTCAAACCAGATCATCTCCAGGCCCTGGAAAATCTCTGTGTGTCTTATTTTAGTGCCAAACAATACGATCAAGCCATTGAGACAGGACAAAGAGCACTGGAAATCGACTCAAATGAATTATGGGTTTTAAGTTATATGATAGTAGCCTGTGTGTTAACCGGAAAAATTACCAAGGCGAATGAATTTTCAGACAAACTCATTGCTACTGAAAATGCGGCTGAGGAGATCAACAGAACTCTGTATTTTCTCAACCAGCAAATCGCTAAAAATCCAGCTCTTCAGGGTGCTCAGGAAATTATCAGAAAACTTGAAGAAGCACAACAGAGTACTATGCCGACTTCAATTCCTGGTTAAAGCTAAATTATTTCATAGGGAATTAAATTTTTTGAAGCTAACTGCGAATTATCAGATAAACTTATAATTTTTGTAACTAAGGTTCAGTTATTTCTTGGAGTGTATATGCCAATTTTTGAATACCGTTGTTCCAAATGCAAATTTGTTTTTGAAGAGTTAGTGAGCGGTCATAGTGATGCTTCCATTGCCTGTCCTAATTGCGGATCCAAAGAGACTGAGAAATTGATGTCTGTTATTGGAGCAATATCTATGGGGAAAAGCAGTGGCGATTCTTTTTGTCAGTCACAATGCTCCAATACTCATTCTTGTGCCTCTGGTGGATGCTGTCCTCATGCGGCCCATTAAATTTCGACCCGCTCCCTAAAAAATAGGCCCCCAATCTGCCAAACAATGTGTTTTTGACATTTAATATGTCTTTCTGTCAAGGATCTGCTATATTTAAATTATAGTAACTGTTAAGGTATCTGATTGCAGAAAATAATAAAATGAAGTCCCCAAATTCCTCAACTGAGGATTCAGGAGACTGAGTTTAAGGATCATTTGGCATTCTTCTTAGCTTTCTCCGCTTCCAGTAACTTTTCACGAAGAGCAGTCAGAATCTCATTACCAGGATTGTGTCCCAGCCCCTTGATTATCCATTGTCTGGCTTTGACAAACTCCTCCAGCTCAATATACAGGTTTACCAGATTTGCGTAGGTTTCCGGAATATCATGTTTCTTTTCTACAGCTTTAAGGTAAGCTTTTTCCGCATTATCTATGTCTCCCCTTGCTCCATACAAGGCACCAAGATTATTCCAGGCCTGACTGTGATATTTCTCTTTTGCCACTATTCTCAGATAAATTTTCTCTGCAGCCGTATCTTTGCCCTCATTCTGCAGATCCACTGCCATGTTATACCATATATCAATGGAATCCAGAACAGTTATGGAATCGCCGCCCTTTGAATTAACAGAATTATATTTTGCTTCAATATCTTTATTTTTAATAGAAGGATCTATCTGTTGGGCTCTTTTATAGTATTTCCATGCATTTTCTATATCATTCAGGTTATAAAAGGCAACAGCCAGATTGTATTGTACTATTGCACTACTGGTTTCCATTCCTGATAATTGCATATACCACTGACGTGCAGAATCCCATTTTTTCAAAGCGAAAGCCGCATTACCGGCAAGGCGGCAACAGTCAGCTCTGTCTTTACCATTAGCATTGATGAGGAGTTTTTCTGCAATGTTCAAAGCTTCTGCATACTGAGCTGCATTATAGGCTACAAGTGCAATGTTGTATTTGGAAGCAAAACTGGTATCTGAGGATGACTTTAAAAAAGTAAGTGCCTGTTGGTAGTTGCCTTTTTTGAATGCCAGTTGGGCCTTAATTGAATTGATTGCCTTTTCATATTGTTTTTCTTTTGGTATCCTGGCCAGATAAGCTTCGGTTTTCTCGCTGTTTGCTTTTTCAGCATAGACAGAGGCAAGAAGAAGCCAGTCATCCACATCCTGCTCCTTCAGATTTTCAAATATGGAGATCGCTTTGGCAGTATCACCGTTCCACAGAGCCATCTCTCCGCTTACCTTTTTTGTGTATGGTGATTGAGCAAATTCCATCTGAAGCAATTTTGACATCTGCTCTGCTTTCTGCCGGTCCTTTTTCTTGCGGGCGATCAGAAAGATATTATAGGCGGCCAGATCCCGTTTCCCAGAAGACAAGGCCTGATTATAAGCATTAAGAGCATCAGTATATTGTTCGAGTCCGGCATACGCATTCCCGATATTAATCTGCAACTCTTTGTCATCACTTTTAAGCATTGCAGCCTTCTTGTAGTGCTCCAAGGCACGGTTATAGTCACCATCCTTTTCCAGTGATAATCCCATGTTTATCCAGATAGCAGGATTGGAAGGATCATTCTTAAGATTCTTTTCCCACAATTCGCGGGCTTCTTTAACATTACCCTGACGATTCAATACAAAGGCTAAAAGGCCCTGTGCTGCCACATTGGATTTACTCTTAAGGCTGAGCTCAAAACTTTTCCTGGCTTTTTCCAGATCATTTAACTCAAGATACGCATATCCGATCTGATAATGCAACCGCCATGGATTCTCTTTCCATTTAGGAAGAAGGCCATTCAACGCTTCTGCAGCTTTGGTATAATAACCGGCCAAAAGATACAACTCAGCCAGTTCATATTCTGTATTGGGTTCCAGATAAAGTTTTTTTGATGCAGTCTCCAGAGAATGGATCGCCTTATCCCACTGGTGATCCTCTTTGTAAAACAGCGCAAGATGCCGGTAAATTCGCTCATCCCTGTCTTCCTCTTTTATGGCACTTAGTGTCTGAATGGCTTTGTCAATTGATTTCTGATGATAATAGATGAGGGAAAGCTGAAAACTGAGTTCTAGGCAAGAATCTTTCTCCTGACAGGAAGTCAGTTTTTTCTGAATATCTTTAACAACTGCATCCAGATCCTCATTCTTTTTGCTGCACAATGCAAGATTAAGCTGTGCACTGCGAAGTTCAGGATTGATCTTCAGAGCCTTTCTGAACTGTTCTTCAGCACTCTTGTCATCATTTTTGTAATGGAAAATCACTCCCAGAAGATCATGAAATTCTGCACGGGAGTCCATCTCCAGCGCCTGTTTTATGAGACGTTCTGCCAGATCCAGTTGCTTTAATTTTCTGGCATTTATTGCCCGCAGATATAAAAGAGAGGGATCCTGAATCGAATCATCAAGACCATCCCAGGCCTTCTCAGCCTTCTCAAAATTCTTTGAATGAAAATAGATCTGTCCCAGATTGTACCGAATTATCGGGTCATCAGGATAGTGCTTTGCTCCTTCTTCGAAATATTTCTCAGCAGCAGTCAGATCTCCACTGTTTTTAGCCGCTATCCCTGCAAGAAGCCAGGAATCAGCAGAATGGGGAATTTTTAAAGAAAAGTATCTGGTGAGTACAGAAAGAGCTTCTCTGTCTTTGCCATTATCAACCAGAACCGTAGCCAGATCCACCATCACCGAAGGATCAGCTCCCTTACTTACTGCCCTGGAAAAATAATCTGAAGCCTTCTGATAGTTTTTCCTTACTCCCTCTATCTTACCCAGTAAAGTAAGTGCCTCATGATTATCCAGCTTTGTATTAAGAATAGTAATTGCTTCGGTAGTATCTCCGGTACTAATAAGTCCATGTGCCAGAAAATTCCAGGCATCATGGTTTTCAGGATTAATCCTGTATGCTTTCTTCAGGCTTTCCATTCCCTTCTGTTTTGAACCCAACTCCAGATTAATCATACCCAACCTGGCATGTGCCTCCACTAACTTGTCGTCTGATCTTAAAGCCCTTTCCATGAGCCTGCGGGCGGGTTCCAACTGACGTTCATGAAGATAAATCAACCCCAGATTATAAGAAGCCAGCGCATATTCTGGATCCTTAGCCGCCAAACTCTCCCAAATACTCTGAGCTTCTGAGATGGAACCCTTTCTGAAGTAAACTACTCCGCGGTTATTTATGGCATCACTGTAATCAGGAAATTTGGACAAGGCCTGATCAAAAAAACTCAATGCATTATCATATTCTTGTCTTTCCAGAGCTTCCAGTCCTTTCTGATTCAGTTCATAAGCAGCACTGACTGCTTTGGTGATAGCAGATGGTAGTGCATTTTCATCTGAAAGATCCAGTTCAAACTCCAACATCGAAGCTTCTGCACTTATAAACAGTGAGATGAAAAAAACAAACCAGTACTTTTTATGTTTCATGATTTCTCCTGAGCGTAAAAAGAGATCATAGAGGGAAATTGATTCCAGTTTTGAAATGAGATATCAGGAATAACCTTATCTGATAAATCATGTACAAATGCAGCGGCATTATCACCGGTAAAAAATGCAGTTTTCATTCCAGCCTCAATCGCAGGTTTAATATCCAGCAGAAGATCATTGCCGACCAGAACCGTTTGCGATGGAAGTATCTGAAACTCGTAAAGGGCATCAAAAAGCCTCCTGAAAAGAATCTGATTTGGCTTTGCCACTCCGTATTCGTAAGAGAAAAACGTCAGATCCGGGTCAAAAAGCTCATTAAAATCTTCATATTTACCATTACTCTGTTCGCGGATAAGTAAGGTAAGATCTATTGGGGTGTAAAACTGAGCATTGGACAGGATACCAAGAGTGATGTTGTTTTGCTTGAGCCCTGAGAGCGCATCTGTTACCCCATCATAAAGATCTCTTCCAAGAGAATAAAAATTATAGCAGAATGCCACATATCTGGAAATATCTTTTTCAGGAGCTTCAATAAATTCCTGCGGATTATACCCTCTTCGTTTAAGCAGCATAATGATTATACCCCAGATCTCCTCAATCTTAACCTCAGGGTATAAAACTCCTTTCTGAGCCATTTTTTCATGTTGCAAAGCTAAAAGTCCGTGATAGAAATCACTCAAAGTCTTCTCCGGCGGTTCCGCTTCATTTATAGAAATCAATGTTTCAGTCATACCAAAACGTTCAGCTACTGTTTTAAATGCATTTAACAGTGACTGAGAACGGGTAGAAGCATTCTGAAACCCTGGTTTCCAGTAATTAACCAAAGTTCCATAGACATCACAAATAACGGCTCTGATATCATTGATTTTTTCAGATTTCGAAGGATAGGAAATTGGAAAAAGCTCCCGTTTATACTTTTTTGCTTCTTTTTCATGAAGACTACGGGCAAATTCTGCAATATCGGACACTCATAACTCCTTTATTTTATTGTAACTGCTCAAGATCCAACTTTTTAAGATGAACAGCAAGGTTATTCAAAGAAAACTTGTAACTACTAAGGTATTAAGAAACAAATAATTTATAAAAAATTAAAAACAATCGATCAAAAATAAAAAATCCCCCGTAATAAGAGGGAACGCCTCCAGCTTTGATTAGTTAACAAACACA